>JAYUCA010000199.1:0-1564 GCA_043740535.1 Rhodospirillales bacterium
TGCACCAGACGGACATCGGCCGACGGATCGGTGCCAAACGTCAACACCACGCCGTCGCCGGCAGCTTTTCTTAACCGTCCGATCAGGGACGAGTCCGCCGGCAGCACGGCGATCCCGCCTGGCTCCAAACCCTGCATAACGCTGGCCTTCTCATCGGCGATCGCCTCAATGCTGCCTAGGTGTCCGACGTGCGCCTTGGCGATGGTCGTGATGAGGGCGACATGCGGCCGAGCGAGGCGGGCCAGGGGAGCGATCTCTCCGGCGTGGTTCATGCCGATCTCGGCGATGCAGAATTTCGCGTCGCGCGGGGTGCGGGCCAGCGTCAGCGGCAGGCCCCAATGGTTGTTGTAGGAGGCGACGGCAGCATGGGTGGTGCCGAAGGCGGACAGCGCGGCACGCAGCATTTCCATGGTCGTGGTCTTGCCGACGCTGCCGGTGACGGCAACGGCAAGACCGCCGTTCATGCCGAACCGGCTGCGAGCGAACCCGCCAAGCCGAGCCAGACCTGCCAGCGTGTCATCCACGCGCAGAACGGGTTCCAAAGACGACACATCGCCATGGACCAGCGCGCCGGCAGCACCTTTGGCCAGCGCATCCGCGACGAAGGCATGACCGTCGCGGCCCTCACCCAGCAAAGCCACGAACAGATCCCCCGGCGCGAGCGTCCGCGTATCAATGGACAGGCCATTGGCATCGAACGGCCGGGACAAGGTGCCCCCCGTCGCGTCAACCAGTTCATCAGCGGTCCACAGTGGTTGGGTCATGCGTTCCCCGCGAGTTGGCGGATGACGCTGGCGTCGTCGAACGGCAGCACCGTCTTGCCCACCGTCTGCCCCTGCTCGTGACCTTTGCCAGCCACGACCAGAACATCGCCGGCGCGCAATTCGTTCAGCGCCGTCTCGATTGCCTTTGCGCGATCTCCGATCTCCCGCGCCCCCGGACACGCCGCCAAAATTGCCGCCCGGATTGTAGCGGGGTCCTCACTTCGGGGATTGTCGTCGGTCACGATCGCCACGTCCGCAAGCCGGGCAGCGGCCTGACCCATCAACGGACGCTTGCCGCGATCACGGTCGCCACCGGCACCGAAAACGACGTGCAGGCGGCCGGTCGTGTGGGGACGGAGTGCGCTCAGCAAACGCTCCAGCGCGTCCGGCGTATGAGCGTAGTCAACGTAGGCCACCGCCCCGTTCGGCAAAGTCGCGGCGCGCTCCATACGGCCTCGCACACCGGTCAACACCGGCAAGCGATCCAGCACATCGGTGAGACCAAGAGCCTCGGCCAGGCCGGCGGCGACAAGCACATTATCCGCCTGGAAGCGGCCTGGAAGGTTCAGCACGATCTGCTTCCGGTGCCCGTCCACCAGGATCGTCAGATCCTGGCCACCGGGACGCGGTCGCGCCTCAATCAGCCGCAGCCGTGTTCCCTGCTCGCCCACCGAGCGGAAATCGAGCCGCCGGCGCTGCGCGATCTCGCGCAGTGCGTCGAATGTCACCGGATCCATGCCGGCATGCACGATCGCGGGGGCGCCAGGGGGCAGCAACGCCTCGAACAGCCGAAGCTTGGC
>JAYUCA010000200.1:0-3290 GCA_043740535.1 Rhodospirillales bacterium
ATCGTTTCAGGTTGCTTGGACCTGAAACGAGGTTCCGCGTTCTTAATCAACAAACTAGAGCATGATCGCTTCATCTACCTGAAGCGATCATGCTCTAGACGATCCCTTGTAGCGCCGCCGCGATCCGGATGCCCACCGCGGGGTCCGCCGCTCGCAGCGGCGCCCGGCACCGCGACCAGCCGGCATCCCCGGTCTGCGCCGCCAGGATCGACCGCAGCGTCGGCACGAAGGGCCCTGTGATCCGCTTGATGGCCGCCTGCATCGGCCCGGCGGCCGCCGGGTCAGCGAACATCGCCCGCACCAGCGCGGGCGCCACGTTGACCATGCCGCAGATCGTCCCGGCGCCGCCATCGGCCACGGCGCGCCCGATATCCGCCTCGTTCCCCACGACGACAGCGACATCCGGGGCCGCACGGCGGAACGCCTGGAACTGCGGGTAGTCGGCGCTGCTGTCCTTCACCCCGGCCAGCATCACGCCGTATCGCGCCCGCAGCCCGGCCACGGCCGCCGCCGGCACCGCAACCCCGGACACCTGCGGGATGTGATACAGGGTCATCCGCAGGCGGGCATCGCCGACCCCATCGACGATGGCGGCGAACGCTGCCTCGATCCCTTCGGCATCCGCGTCACGGTAGAAATACGGCGGCAGCACGAGCACATGCCGCAACCCCAGCCCCAGCGCCGCCTTGATCAGCGCCACGCTGTCCGGCACGGCCGGGAACCCGGCCCCCAGGCAGATCTGCCCCGGCGCCACGCCGGCGCCGAGCAAAGCCTCCACTGCCGCCAGCCGCTCCGGCGCGGAGAACGAGGTTCCTTCCCCGGTCGTCCCGAAGGGCACGAGGCCCACGCAGCCCTCGTGCATCAGCCAGCGCGCATGCCGCACCAGGCCCGCGTGGTCCACGCTGCCATCCGCGGCCAAAGGCGTCGCCATGGCGACCCAAAGCCCCTCGATCCGATCCGACATCCAGCCCTCCCGACTTCAGGCGGAGCATCCCGCCATTCGGCGAAGGACGCCATAGTCCATAAGCCCGGCTACTTCTCGACGAACGCCTTCTCGATCACATAGGTCCCGGGGCGGTTCGCGCTGCCCTCGTCGAAGGCCAGGCCGTCCAGCATGGCCACCATGTCCGCCAGGAACGCCGGGCTGCCGCACAGCATGACGCGGTCCCGCATCGGCCCCAGCTCCGGCAAGCCCAGACCGCCCGTCAGCGCGTGGCTGGCCAGCAGGTCGGTGATCCGCCCGGTGTTCCGGAACGGCTCCCGCGTTGCCGTCGGATAGTAGCGGAGCTTTTCTTGCACCAGCTCGCCGATCAGCTCGTTGCCGGCCAGCCGGGCCACCAGGTCCTCGCCGTAGGCCAGCTCGTTCACGTAGCGGCAGCCGTGCACCAGCACGATCTGCTCGAACCGGTCATAGACGTCGGGGTCCTGGATGATGCTGGCGAAGGGCGCGAGCCCGGTGCCGGTGCCGAGCAGGAACAGCGTCTGGCCCGGGACGAGGCTGTCCTGCACCAGCGTGCCGACCGGCTTCTTGCCGACCAGCACGGGGTCGCCGACCTTGAGGTGCTGCAGCCGCGACGTCAGCGGTCCGTTCGGCACCTTGATGCTGAAGAACTCCAGCCCCTCGTCATAGGCGGCGCTGGCCATGCTGTAGGCGCGCAGCAGCGGCTTGCCCGCGACTTCGAGCCCGATCATGGCGAACTGGCCCGACAGGAAGCGGAACGCCGGGTCCCGCGTGGTGCGGAAGCTGAACAGGCTGCCGGTCCAATGACGGACATCCAGCACGGTTTCGGTGTAAAAATTGGCCATCGGCTCGATCTAGCACATGCGGGTGCCGGGTGATTGCACACAAACATCCGAAGGGAAAGCCGGCCCTGCTGCCGGCGGGGCCGGCACGGTAGCCCCCCGCCCGGCGCGGCGTTACAGTCGCCCGATGCCCGACACCCGCGCCGAGCCCGCGCCCGCCAATGCCCAAACCAGTGCCCAAACCAGCGCACAAACCAGCGCGGCAGGCGCCTCGCCCAGCATGGCGCAATGGTTCCAGCTGAAGCAGCAGCATCCGGACGCGCTGCTGTTCCTCCGCATGGGGGACTTCTACGAGCTGTTCTTCGACGACGCGGAGGCCGCGGCCACCGCGCTCGACATCGCGCTGACCCGCCGCGGCGAGCACCAGGGCGCCCCCATCGCGATGTGCGGCGTGCCGGTCCACGCCGCCGAGGCCTACCTCGCCCGACTGATCCGCCGCGGCTTCCGCGTCGCCGTGGCCGAGCAGATGGAGAACCCCAGGACCCGCACCGGCAAGGCCCCGCTGAAGCGCGAGGTCGTCCGCCTGGTGACCCCCGGAACGCTGACGGAGGACAGCCTGCTGGAGGCCCACCGCCCCAACCTGCTGCTGGCCATCGCGCAGACCGGGGCCGCCCTGGGCGCCGCCTGGCTCGACATCTCCACCGGGCTGTTCGAAACCGCCGCCCCCGGCCCGGCCGACCTGCCCGCGCTGCTCGGCCGCCTCGAACCCGCCGAGATCCTGGCGCCGGCCGCCCTGCCCCTGGGCGACTGGACCGACCGCCGGGGGCCCGAAACCATCGCCCCCGCCGCCGCCACGGCCCGGCGCAGCGTGGCCGAGGCCTTCGGCGCCGCCAGCCTGGACGCCTTCGGCAGCTTCACCGATGCCGAGGCCGTCGCCGCCGCCATCGCCATCGACTATGTCCGCACCGCCGCCGCCGGCCAGCTGCCCCGGCTGTCACGGCCCGAGCCTGCAGGCCTGCACGGGCAGATGGCGCTGGACGCGGCCACCCGCGCCAGCCTGGAGATCACCCGCGCCATGGACGGCAGCGCCACCCACACGCTGCTGGCCGCCACCAGCCGGACATTGACGGCGCCCGGGGCGCGTCTGCTGGCGGCATGGCTCGGCGCCCCGCTGCTGGACCCCGCCCGCATCGCGGCGCGGCAGGACGGATGGAGCTGGATGCTGCTGCAGCCCGCCGCCCTGGCCACGCTGCGCGGGGCGCTGCGCGGCCTGCCGGACCTGCCCCGCGCGCTGGGCCGCCTGTCATCGGGCCGCGCCGCGCCGCGCGATATCGGCGCGGTGCTGAACGCGCTCCGCGCCGGGGCGCTGGCGGCCGGGGCGTTGGCGGGCGGGCCGTTCGACGCGCCGTTGGAGGGGATCGACCCCGCGTTGGGCGCGCTGCTGGCCCGCGCCCTGGCGGACCAGCTTCCGGCCCGGCTCGAGGACGGCGGCGCGGTCGCCGCGGGCTTCGACGAGCAGCTGGACGTCCATCGCGCGCTGCGCGACG
>JAYUCA010000201.1:0-2396 GCA_043740535.1 Rhodospirillales bacterium
ACTCGTCATCGCGAGCCCTTGCGAAGCGATCCAGGACCGATAGATCAGGTCTGGCCGCCCTGGACTGCTTCGCAAGAAGCTCGCAGTGACGATGCGGACCGGTCAATGCTTGATATCCCTGGTATAAGTAGCCGCGGCCGCACCCTATCTCCGGTCCATCATCCGTGCAGCGTCACCGGTTCGCTTGGGGCATTCCATCCGGCGAAGCGGCCCAGCCGGAACGGGGCGAGGTCGAAGCCTGCGTCCTCCCCGGTCACCAGCGCCGCCAGGATGCGGCCCGTCACCGGGCCCAGGCAGAAGCCGTGGCCGGAGAACCCCATTCCCAGCACCAGCCCCTCGGCGTCCGGCGCCGTGTCCAGCACCGGCAGCGCGTCGGGCGTCAGGTCGATCAGCCCGGCCCACACCGCCTCGATCTCCGCGTCGCGGAACACGGGCACCGCCGCGCCGAAACTCTGCACGATCTGCTGCAATGCCGCGGCCGGGGGCAGCACCCTGGGCCGCTCGCCGTCGTGCAGCACGCCGCGGAACCGTTCCCCGCCGCTTGTTGCGCGGAAGCAGCCGTCCGCCTGCTGCCGGCCTGCGCAATCCGCGTTCGCGACCCCGATCACCTGGGTCAGCATGGGCGGCAGCGGGGCGGAGCGCATGGCCGCGACCATCCGCACCTCCAGCGGCACAGGGCTTCCCAGGGGTTCCAGCAGCTCGTTCCCGAGCACCCCGGCCGTGACCACCACGTGGCCGGCGGCGATGAAGCCCTGGTCCGTCCGGACACCCGTCACCCGGCCGCCATCGACTGCGATGGCCAGCGCCCGCTGATGGAAGCGCGTCGTCACCCCGGCCCGCACCCCGGCATCGACGAACGCCGTCACGGTGGCCAGCGGGTCCGCGTGCCCGTCGCTGGGGCAGTGGCAGGCTGCCAGAACGGCCGGGCTGACGGCCGGCGCCACCGCCTGCACCTCCGCCCCGCGCAGCAGCACCACGTCCAGTCCTGCCGCGGACTGCTCGGCGACCAGGCGCTCGATGACGGGAAGCTCGGCCTCGGTGCGGGCGAGGCGCAGGTTGCCTTCCTGGCGGTAGCGCAGGTCCGCGCCCAGCCGGGCGGCCAGCGTCTGCCACTGCTTCACCGCCGCGCGGGCCAATGGCAGCTCGGCCGGATGCCGGCCGGACTGGCGCACCCCGGCCAGCGTCCAGCCCGAGGCCATCGCCGCCGGGCCCCACCGGTCGAGCAGCACGACGCGCAGGCCGCGCTCGGCCAGTTCCAGCGCCGTTGCGGCGCCGCTGATGCCGGCGCCGATGACGACGGCGTCAAACACGTCGCTCATGCGCTTCAGCGATTCCATGCCAGCGGCCCTGAGGATTGACTCATGAAGGATGGAGCGTCGCTTCGTACCGCTGGTGTCAAAGGCGGGGTAGTACGGTCACGATGCCGGCAATTGCCACGGCGTTCATGGCCTTCAGCACTTTCAGGTCGCTGCGGATGTCTGAAAACTCACGATCGTAGTCGGCGAGGACCGACGCCGACTTCCGCGCCTTCTCCTCGCTTGCGCCGGCATCGATCGAGGCGTCGTAAACCTCGGTGACCATCGCAGCCATTCGCCAACTCCTTGCGCCGCCGATGCGTCACTTGAACCCGGTCTTCTCCGTCAGCGGCGGCCCAAGGCTCAGGGACCCTTCCAGTTTATACCCGAAATCCAGGTCGTCGTGGTGGGCGAACACCAGCAGCGTCTCGAACATCGGCACCGCGCACACCGCGGCGACGATCTTCTTCTGCGCCGCCTGCCACAGCGCCACCTGCCTGGCCGCATCCGGCTCTGTCCGGGCGGCATCGATCTCGGCGTCCGCCACGTCGCAGTGGGAGAAGTTCGTCACCGCCGTGGGCGTCTTCACCGTGCTGCGGCTGTGGAAGAACTGGGTCAGCGTCACGTCGGCGATGGGGAAGCGGGCGGCCGAGTAGTAGGTCAGCGGGCTCAGGTCCTGGCGGATCTGCGCATGGAAGGTCGCGTGCTCAACCACCTGCAGGTCGAGGTTGATGCCGACCTTCTTCAACTGCGCCTGGAACACCTGCATCGCCGTCAGCATCTCCGGCAACTGGCTCTGCACCACCTTCACCGTCAGGCCGTTGGGATACCCGGCTTCGGCCAGCAGCGCCTTCGCCTTCGCCACGTCCGGCCCCGGCAACCCGTTATCGGCGGTGAAGCCCAGGTAACCCCGGGGCACCACGCTCTGCGCCTCGCGGCTGACGTCCTGGCCGCGCCACTTGACCAGTTGCGCGCGGTCCACCCCCATCGCCACCGCCTGGCGCACGCGGATGTCGTCGAAGGGCTTTTCCTTCGTGTTGAGGTGCAGCTGCGCCTCCTCGGCCGGCTCGAAGATGTCCACGACGGTGTGCGGCGTCTGGC
>JAYUCA010000202.1:0-9536 GCA_043740535.1 Rhodospirillales bacterium
TACAGCCCGGTGCCGCCGTCGGTGATCTTGTCGAAGCCGAGCGCGAACGACTCCCACACCCGGGTCAACCCGAACATGCCGATCGCGAAGAACGGCCCCTTCAGCCGCAGCATCGCCCCACCCAGCGGCAGCGCCACCGCGGCGCCGCACAGGCTGGCCAGCAGCGCCGCCGGCAGCCAATGCAGCCCGGCGTTCAGCTGCAGCAGGGCGCCCGCGTAGGCGCCGATGCCAAAGAAGCTCATCTGGCCGAAATGCGTGTAGCCGGCATAGCCGCCGATCAGGTTCCACGAATAGCCGAGCACGACGAACACCAGCACCTGGATCGAGAACGACACCGTGTAGTCGCTGCCCAGCGCCGGCACCGCGGCGGCGGCGCTGATGAACAGCCCGATCCACACCAGGCTGCGCGCCCATTTCGTCACGCCCGCATCCCCACGCCCAGCAATCCCCGCGGCCGCACCAGCAGGGCGGCCAGCATGATCAGATACAGCGTGGCCGAGCCGATCACCGCGCCCATCCAATACCCGGCGAACACCTCGATCACGCCCAGCATCAGCGCGCCCAGGATCGCGCCGGGGTAGCTGCCCATGCCGCCGACGATGATCACGGCGAAGGCCTTGACGATGAACCGCGACCCCATCTGCGGGTCCGACGCGAAGGTCGGCGCCAGCAGCACGCCCGCCAGCCCCGCCATGCCGGACCCCAGCGCGAAGGCCGCGTTGCGCACCCGGTCGATCGAGATGCCGGAGATCGTCGCCAGCTCCGGCGCCTGCGACACGGACCGCACGGCGCGGCCGAACCGCGTGCCCTGCAGGATCCACCACACGCCCAGGCTGGCCGCCATCGCCACCATGAAGGCGACCAGGCGCGACAGCGACACATCGACGCCCAGCATGCGGATGGAGCCGCCCAGCACGCCCGGCAACCCCTGGAACCGCCCGCCCCAAACCAATATCGCGCCGTTCACCAGCACCGTCGACACGCCATAGGTGGCCAGCAGCGACATGATCATCGGCCCCTCCGTGACCCGGCGGATCAGCACCGTCTGGATCACGTAGCCCAGCGCCGCCGTCACCAGCGGCACCAGCACGACCGCGACGGGATAAGGCACTGCGAACCCGCCGACCAGCGACACCGTCATCAGCGCGCCGAGCGCCAGCACGTCGCCATGCGCGAAGTTGATGACCCGCATCACGCCGAAGATCAGGTTCAGCCCGCTGGCCATCAGCGCGTAGATGCCGCCCAGCAACAGACCGCCCACCAGCAGTTCCACGGCGGTTCCGGCGCTCATCGGGTTAGATCACGCCCTCCGCCTCCAGCCGCGCGATCTCGGGCGCCGACAGGCCGAGCATGCCCTTGAACACCGCGTCGTTATGCTCGCCCAGCTTGGGCCCCAGCCAGTTCACCGAGCCCGGGGTGTCGGACAGGCGCGGCACCAGGTTCGGGATCGCGACCTCCCCCCCGTGGTCGTCCTGCATGCGCAGGATGTTGCCGCGATGGGCGTATTGCGGGTCCTCGAAGATCTCGTCGATGCCATACAGGGGCCCGCAGGGCACCTGCGCCTGCTCGCACAGCGCCAGCACGTCGATGCGGTCGTGGCGGCTCGTCCAGGCTGCGACGTACTCGTCCACCTGCTCCCGCGCGGCCAGCCGGCCCGCGGTCCTGCCCCACCGGTCGTCTTCGGTAAGCTCCGGCGCGCCCATCAGCACGGCCAGGCGCGCGAAGATCTTGTCGTTGGTGCAGGCGATGGCGACCCAGCGGTCGTCCTTGGTCGGGTAGTGGCTGTGCGGGCAGACGTTGACCGTGCCGGGCCCCATGCGCTGCCGCACCTGGCCGTTCAGCGCATAGGCGGGGGCAAGCTCGTCCAGGATGCGGAAGATCGGTTCGTACAGGCCGATGTCGATCATCTGCCCGCGCCCTGTCTTGTCGCGCGCCCGCAGCGCCAGCAGCACGCCCAGCGCGCCATACAGCCCGGCCAGGTAGTCCGGGATCGTCGCCGACCCCGGCGTGACCGGCGGGCGATCCGGATATCCCGCCAGGAAGGACAGGCCGCCGAACGCGTTGCCGATCCGGCCGAACCCCGGCCGGCCGCTGTACGGGCCGGTCTGGCCGTAGCCCGATATGCGCACCATGATCAGGCGCGGGTTGATCTCCTTGAGCACGTCCCAGCCGAGCCCCCAGCCCTCCAGCGTGCCCGGCTGGAAGTTCTCGACGAAGATGTCCGCGCGGGCCACCAGCCGTTTCAGCAGCGCCGCACCGTCCGGCTTGCGCAGGTCGAGCGTCGCGGATTTCTTGTTCCGGCATTCGGACAGCCATGGCAGCGAATCGCCGTCCTTGGTGATGGTGCCGAACTTGCGCAGCGCGTCGCCCACCTTCGGCAGCTCGAACTTGATGACCTCCGCCCCGAACTCGGCAAGCTGCGTCGTGCAGAACGGCCCGGCCAGGAAGCTCGACACATCGAGCACCAGCAGGTCATCGAGCGGCTGGACGGCCTTCATATCCATGGTGCGTTCCTTCTGTCGATCGGTCATGCCGCCGCCGCCAGCGCCCCCTGCTCCAGCATGCGGCGCGCCATGTGGGCGAAGGGATAGTCGATGAAGCGGCCGTCGATCTGGATGGAGGCGAGGCCCTTCGCCTCCGCCTCGTCGAACGCCGCCAGCACGCGGCGGGCCCAGGCCAGCTCTTCCTCGGTCGGTGCGAAGATGCCGTTCACGACCGGCACCTGCGTCGGGTAGATGCACAGCTTGCCCTGGAATCCCAGCGCCTTGACGTGGGTCGCGGACCGGCGGAACCCCTCCTCGTCCTGCAGCCGCACCCACACCGTGTCGATCGGCGGCTCCAGCCCCGCCGCGCGCGATTGCGCGACGAACTGCGAGCGGTATGGCAGCAGCTCCGTCTCCTCGGCCGACCAGGTGATGCCCATGTCGAAGGTGAAGTCCCCGGCGCCGAAGGCGATGCGCCGGACCCGCGTGCCGGCCGCGGCGATGGCGCCCAGGTTGACGAAGCCGCGGGCCGTCTCGACGATCGGCAGCAGGTCGATGGCGCCCGGGGGCAGGCCGTGCTCGCGTTCGAGGGCGCCCAGCAGCCAGTCGGCGGTCTTCAGCTCGTCGGCAGACTCGACCTTCGGCAGCATGATGCCGTCCACCCCGGCCCGGGCGACGGCGACCATGTCGCCATAGCCCCAATCCGTGCTCATCGCATTGACGCGGATGTAGCCGCGGCAGCGCCGGGGCGCCTGCAACGCTGCGACGGCGACGGCGCGGGTCGCGATCTTCTCGGAATTGGCGACCGCGTCCTCCAGGTCCAGGATCACGGCGTCGGCGCCCAGGGTCAGCGACTTCTCGACCCGGCGGGCATGGTTGCCGGGGGCGAACAGGAATGTGCGGGACAGGGCCATGACGTCTCCTATTCGGCGGCGCGGGCGGCGGGCGGCAGCAGTCCGGCGGCGGCGAGTTCCGCCGGGTCGAAGCCCAGCTCGTGGACCAGCACCTGCTCGTTATGGGCGCCCAGCGCCGGGCCGGCAGCGGCGATGCGCCCCGGCGTCATTGACAGCTTGCCGACGACGTTCTGCATGCGGATCGGGCCGCCGAGCTCATCGTCGTGCATGGACGTGATGTTCTCCCGCGCCTGCATGTGCGCGTCGGCGAAGATGTCGGCGATGTCGTTGACCGGGGCGATCGCGGCGTCATGGGCGATGAAGCGTTCGATCAGCGCCCCCCGGTCGAACTGCCCGATCGCGTCCTGCAGCGCCTCGTCCAGCGCCGCGGCGTTCTGGATGCGAAGACGGTTGTCGAGGAACCGTGGGTCATGCACCAACGCGGGGCGGTCCAGGGCCGCGCAGATGCGCACGAAGATCGACTGCGCGCTGCCGGCGATCGACACGTATTTGCCGTCCCGCGCGCGATAGGTGTTGCGCGGCGCGGTGAACGGCAGGCGGGAGCCGTCGCGGTTCTGCACGAGGCCGAGCTGGTCGTAGTTCACCACCTGCGGGCCGAGCAGGGTCAGCAGCGTCTCGTAGATGGCCAGGTCGATCACCTGGCCGCGCCCGCTGCGCCGCTGCTCGTGCAGCGCCATGGAGGCGAGGTAGGCGGCCATCAGCCCGGTGGTGGAATCGGCCAGGCCGAAGCCCGGCAGCAGCGGCGGCCCGTCGGCGGCGCCGGAGATATGGGCATAGCCGGCATAGGCCTCGGCCAGCGTGCCGAAACCCGGGCGCTGCTTGTGCGGCCCGGTCTGGCCGAAGCCGGTGACGCGCACGACGATCAGCCGCGGGTTGATGGCCTGCAGCAGGTCAGGCGCCAGGCCCCAGGATTCGAGGGTCCCGGTGCGGTAGTTCTCGACCAGGATGTCGGCGGTCCTGATCAGTCGTTTGACGATCTCGACGCCGATCGGCGTGTGCAGGTCGGCGGTGACGGAGCGCTTGCCGCGGTTGACGACCTTGAAATACAGGCCGACGCCGTCCTTGCTGTCGCCCCAGTAACGGCATTCGTCCCCGGCGCCCGGGCGCTCGACCTTGATGACGTCGGCGCCGAAGTCGGCCAGGAACATCGAGCACAGCGGGCCGGCGAGGAAGTTCGAGATGTCGATAACCTTGACGCCATCCAGCGGCGCCACGCGTGCGGCGTTGTCCCGTGCCATCGTCTCCGCCCCAGCTTTCGATGACCGGTCATTGGGATCGGTCTTTTTCTTCTGCCGATACGCCTTGCGGACCCCCGGCAGCATCGGCGGGACGCTACACCATCACGGTCCGAGCGCAAGCGTTGGGGGTGAAGACGCACCAAGGCGCGAAGGCGCCGCGAGCATCCGTCCGATCAGCACCATCTCCGCGATCCGGCGGCGGAACACGCGGATCGCGCGGTCCGTCGGCGCCTCCCCAGGCAGCGGGTCCGGCGAGGGCGCCGGCACATCCACACCCAACAGCCCCGGCACGCCGCGCAACAGCTCCGCGTGCGCCGCCGCGAATGCCGACGAAGCAAGGACGGGGTGGCATCGCCGCTCCACGTCGGTCAGCAGATCCGGCCACAGGCCGAGATGCACCCACAGGCTGGGGCGCACCCCGCTGGCCGCAGCAGGCCCCGCGCCCGCGAGGCGGGCGATGCAGGCCTGCACGCGGTCGTCCAGCGCCTCGGCCCTGGGATAGGGCGGCACATCGAGGGCCGGCAGCGCCGGTGGCGCCGCCCCCGGTGACTGCGCGTCCACGAAATGCCCGCTTCGCGCCGCCGCCAGCAGCGTCATCGACAGCAGGTTCCAGGCGTTGCCGCGGTTGTAGGTCTCGACGACGGCATCGAAGCCTGCCGGCGGCGGCAGCGCCGTGGCGGCGACATGCAGGCCGCGCTCGACGATCAGCAGGCCGGTCAGTTGGTGCGACGCAGGGATCGCGGCCTGGATCAGCGGCGCCGCGGCCGAGACGACGCCCCAGCACCACGGCAGCGCGCCCTCGATCGTCGCCAGATGACGCCAGATATAGTTCACCACCGGCGCCCCGAGCGTGGCGCGGATGCTGGCATAGATCGCGGCCGTCTCGCCGGCGGCCTCGTCCTCGCGGATTTCCTCCAGCATGCCGGTCCGGCCGCCCCCCGTTGTTGTTCTTCTTGCCCGAAACCATACACCGCTGTCTGCTGCAGGCAATCATCGCAAGACAGCGGAGGGCGCCGTGGACAAGCTGATCATCGAAGTGCGGGTGAACGAATACATGATGCGCGACGTGAACCCGAACGTGCCGTGGACGCCCGCGGACCTGGCCCGCGACGCGGCGGCGATCCAGGCCGAGGGCGCCGCCATGCTGCACTTCCATGCCCGCAACGCCGACGGCTCCCCGGCGCACGACTACGAGACCTACCGCGACAGCATCCGCGCCATCCGCGGCGCCAGCGACCTGCTGCTGCACCCGACCCTGGGCCAGAACACCGTCCATGGCGACGAGGCGCGGGTGGCGCACATCCCGCGCCTGGCGGCGGACGGGCTGACGCCGGAGTTCGCCTCCATCGACCTGGGCAGCACCAACATCGACATCTACGACCCGTTGACGAAGTCCTACACATCGACCGACAAGTCTTACGTGAACTCCACGGCAACGTTGATGTTCCTGCTGCGGACCTTCGCCCGCGCCGGCGTGCGCCCGGTGCTGGCGTGCTGGAGCATCCCCTTCATCCGCACGATCGAGCCGTTCTTCGACATGGGGCTGCTGACCGGCCCGGCCTACGTGCTGCTGATCCATACCGGCGGCGGCCAGTTGGGCGGCCATCCGCCGACGCCGGCCGGACTGCGCGCGTTCCTCGACGTGATGCCGGACCGGCCGATCCAGTGGTCCGTGTGCAGCAAGCCCGGCAACCTGTTCCCGACGGCGGCGCAGGCGATCCAGCTCGGCGGCCACGTATCGATCGGCATCGGCGACCACACCTACGCGGAGCTCGGCGCACCGACCAATGCCGAGCTGGTGCGCCGGGTGGTGGAGATGGCGCGGTCGTACGGCCGACAGGTCGCGACGCCCGACGAGGCTCGGCAGATGCTGGGCGTATCGCGCGGAGGCGCTCCGTGGTCAGCCGCCTGACCGCCGCCGCTTTCTTACGCGACGGTGGCGCAGGCGGCGCGGCCGAAATAGAAACGGTCGGCGCTTCCTGCCACGCAGGGCGAACTGCCGCAGTTGTTCTGGGGTCTGCCTTGGAACTGCATCGTCGTGGACGATCCCGGTTTGCGGCTTCCCTCGGTCCAACCAAGCAAGCGCACGCGTCGCATCGGCATCCAACGATAACCTCGCCGGAGTCGGCGCAGCCTTGACACGGTTCACGTCAGGAATAGGGACAAAAGAAAAGGAATTCTTCTTCTGTCTCGGCCAGACGTGCCATCACCCTTGCCCGACGCCAACCCCGGAAACGTCCCTCACGGCGTGATCAACGTCCCAACCCCGCCGTCCCGGAACAGCTCCAGCAGGCAGGCATGCGGCATCCGGCCGTCCAGGATCACCGCGCCCTTCACGCCGGCCTTCACCGCCTCCACGCAGTTCTCGACCTTCGGGATCATGCCGCCGGAGATCATGCCGCTGGCGATGCCGGCCTCCACCTCGGCGATGCTCAGATGCGGGATCAGCGTCTTGTCGTTGTCCAGCACGCCTGCCACGTCCGTCAGCATCAGCAGCCGCCGCGCCCCCAGCGCGCCGGCGACGGCGCCGGCGACGGTGTCCGCGTTGATGTTGTAGGTCTGGCCATGCTCGTCCATGCCGACCGGCGCGATCACCGGGATCAAGCCGGCGCCGGTCAGCGCATGGATCACCCGCACGTCGACGCTCTCGGGCTCGCCCACGAAGCCCAGGTCCAGCGCACGCTCGATATGGCTGTCCGGGTCCTTCACCGTCCGGCGCAGCTTGCGCGCCTTGATCAAGCCGCCGTCCTTGCCGCAGATGCCCACCGCCAGCGCGCCGGCCTGGTTGATCAGCCCGGCCACGTGCTTGTTGACGGTGCCGGCCAGCACCATCTCGACGACTTCCACCATCTTCGCGTCGGTCACGCGCAGGCCGTCCACGAAGCTCGACTGGATATCCAGCCGCTTCAGCATCGCGTTGATCTGCGGCCCGCCGCCATGCACGACGACCGGGTTGACGCCCACCTGCTTCAACAATGCGATGTCGCGGCCGAACAGCTCGGCCAGGTGCTCGTCGCCCATCGCGTGGCCGCCGTATTTCACCACCACGGTCACGCCGGCGTAGCGGCGCAGGAACGGCAGCGCCTGGACCAGGATGTGGGCCTGCTCCTCCGCTTCGCGGAGCTGCTCGGGGTTCAGGGCCATGCGCTCGCCTTGCTGGGTGTGGAGCGTCCCGGTTAGCGGCGGGACGGTGCGGTGGTCAAGCGGCGAGGCCGGCCAGGGTCGCGCGCAGCGACTCGATCCCTGCCCCGGTTTCCGCGCTGGTCGCCCGCACCTGCGGGAATGCCGCCGCGTGCTTCGCCGCCAGCGCCACGATGGCGGCGTGCTTGCGCTCCAGCGCCGCGGGCTTGATGCCGTCGGTCTTGGTCAGCACGATCTGGTAGGTGACGGCGGCGCGGTCCAGCAGCTCCATCACCGCCGTGTCCGAGGCCTTCAGCTCGATCCGGCTGTCCAGCAGCAGCACCACCCGCTGCAGCGTGGTGCGCCCGCGCAGGTAGTTGAACATCAGCCCCTGCCAGTCCGCCTTGATCTCCTTGGCGGCCTGCGCATAGCCATAGCCCGGCATGTCCACCAGCGTCAGCCGGCCGCCGAGGTCGAAGAAATTGAGCTGCCGCGTCCGCCCCGGCGTGTTGGACGCCCGCGCCAGCGACTTCCGCCCGGTCAACGCGTTGATCAGGCTGCTTTTGCCGACGTTCGACCGCCCGGCGAAAGCGACCTCGGGCAGTGCCGGCGGCGGCAGCTGGTCCAGCCGCTGCGCCGCGAAGAAGAACTGGCACTCGGCGGCGAACAGCAGCCGCCCGGCCTCGACCTCCGCCTCCGACGGTTCGGCGATCAGCGAGCGTGGGCTGGTTTGGCTGGCGGCGTCCGCCGCATGATCGTCCATTGTTGTGCAATCGTGAGAAGGTTGTTCCAGCTCCAGTAGATCACCAGGCCGGCCGGGAAGCTCGACAGCATGAAGGTGAAGATGATCGGCATGAACTGGAAGATGCGCGCCTGCACCGGGTCAGGCGGCGGCGGGTTCAGCTTCTGCTGCAGCGACATGGTGACGCCCATGATCAGCGGCCAGACGCCGAGATGCAGCAGATGCGAGTATTGCGACGGGTCGACCGGGATCAGCCCGAACAGGTTGAACACGTTGGTCGGATCGACGGCCGAAAGGTCATGGATCCAGCCGAAGAACGGCGCATGCCGCATCTCGATCGTGACGAAGATCACCTTGTACAACGAGAAGAACACGGGGATCTGGATGACCATCGGCAGGCAGCCGCTGGCCGGGTTGACGCCCGAGGTCTTGTAGATCTGCATGATCTCGGACTGCATCTTCTGCGGCTCGTCCTTCAGCCGCTCCCGCACTTCGGCGATGCGGGGGTTGAGCTGCTTCATCCGGCTCATGGATTTGTATGACTTGTTGGCCAGCGGGAAGAACACCAGCTTGGCGAAGATCGTGAAGATCAGGATCGCCACGCCGAAATTGCCCGTCAGCGTGTACAGCCAGTCCAGCGCGTAGAAGATGTATTTCGTGAAGGGGTAGAACCAGCCGAAATCGACCGCCTTGTCGAAATGCGGCAGCTTCAGCGCCTGTTCGTAGTGATCCAGCAGCAGCACCTCCTTCGCGCCGGCAAACAGCCGCGTGGTGGAGCTTACCGTTGCCCCGGTGGCCGCCGTCGATGCGTCGCTGGCCATGAAATCGACCTGGTAGCGGTCTGCGCCGTTGTCCGTCACGTGGCGGAACGCCGCCTGCACCGGGGTCGCCTGGTCGGGGATCAGCGCCGTCAGCCAATACTTGTCGGTGATCCCGGCCCAGCCCCCGGTCGAAGCCATCTCCAACGAGGCGCCGTTCGAGTGCTTCGGCGCCTCGCTTTTGGCCTTCTCGTAGGTCTGTTCCTGCAGCCGGTCGCCCA
>JAYUCA010000203.1:0-3440 GCA_043740535.1 Rhodospirillales bacterium
TTGCAGCCTCCCACATGTCATCGGGGCGGGTCGATGCGCCACAGGGCGGAGCTGCCGGGCAGCGGCATGCGGACGCCGTGGCGCTGGGCGTAGCCGACCACTTTCTTCTCCACAGGATCGGTCGAGCCCGGCACGGCGATGACCCAGCCCGGGTGCTGCGTGTCCAGGATCGCGTCGGTCCTGTCGTCGGGCGAGGCGATCAGGGCGGCGTTCAGCTCCCGGTTGTACCAGGCCGTGTAGATCCACGCGCCGCGCAGGAATGCGCCGTAAGGCTCGCCGCCGAACAGCACGCGCGGCCGGACCTCGCCGCTGGCGTTGATGGCATCGACGGCCAGCCGGGTCGATACCTGGTTGGCCAGCATCGTGTGCCGTTCCGTCGGGTCGAACCCGGCGCGCAGGTTGGCGGCGCGCAGCGTCCAGGCCCCGGCGGGCAGCACCAGCAAACCCAGCACGGCGGCCACGGTGCCGGCTGTGGCGGCAAACGGCCGCCCCCACCGCGTGGCATACAGCACGCCCAGCCCGTGCGCGCCGACCACCAGCAGCAACGGCATCACCGGATACAGGTAGCGGATGTACTGGATCTGCCGCAGCACCACCGCGCAATAGACGCCTGCCACGATCAAGCACACCACCGGCGCCTGGCGCGGGACCAGCGCCGTGGCCACGATGCCCGGCAGCAGCAGCGCCAGCAGCGCGAACCCCATCGCGCCCTTGTAGCCCTCGACATAGGCGCCGCTGTCGAACGTCATGCGGTACAGCAGGTCCCATGTCAGGTGGCCCTGCCAGCGCAGGTCCTCGAACGCCGTGGGCGGCCATAGCGGCGACTTGAAGATGTCGTTCATCACCGGGAACACCGGGCTGCCGGTGCGGTAGAAGGCATAGGCGTACTGCGACAGCCCCAAGGCCCCGGCCACCAGCACGGCGCCCACCAGCACCTGCCAGTCGCGCCGGCGCAGCGCCCTGAACCGGACGCGGGCCAGTGCGACGGCCGCGATCGGCGCGGCGGCGGCGGCGCCATGCAGCTTCAACGCCAGGATCGATGGCAGGATGACGGTCAGCCCCAGCAGCGGCAGCACGCCCGGCCCCGCGCGCAGCAGCAGCAGCGCGCGGGTGGCCGCGAGGATCTGCAGGCACAGCAGGTTCTCGACCATGGCCGCCGTCGACGACAGCAGCGCGATCGGCAGGCTGAGCAGCAGCAGCATCGCCATCTCGGCCTGGCGCGTGCCGGCCAGGCTGCGCACGATGTCGAACAGGGTCAGCAGGATGCCGCCCAGCGCCAGCATGTTGACCAGCTTCACGGCGTCCTCGCCGCCCAGCGCCATCGCGAAGGCGAAGGTGTAGTCCGCCGCCAGCGGGAACAGCGCCCAGGCGAAGCGGCCGGGCTCGTAGATCCAGTGGCCTTCCAGCAGCACCTGGCTCGGGATCATCATGTGCATGACCAGCGCGTCCCAGAACCGCTCCGGCAACGCGGCGTTCGCGCCGTAGAACAGCAGCGCGGCCAGGATCAGCCACGCCAGCGCGGCGCGGAACGGCGTCCAGGACTCGGCGGGCGCGAGGGGAACCAGGCTGGCCAGCAGCGACTGGCGCAATCCGGGCGAGGCGCCAAGGGCCGCCAGCGTTCCGCCGACGATCAGCCAGAACACCGGCAGCATCGCGACGTGCGACAGCCCCGTCCCCACCAGCGCCAGCATCAGCATGCCCAGCCCGGTGCATCCGGCCAGCAGCGGGTCCGCCCGGCACGATGCCCCGGCGAACAGGAACAGCGCCTGCCCCGCGGTGAGGCAGCACAGCGCCATCAGCAGCACCGCAAGGCTGGGGCCGATGCCGCTGAGCACCGCGCAGCCGAACACCGCCACCGCCGAAAGCGCCGGCCACCCGTTCAGCCGCGCCGGCAGCGCCCAGACGCAGGCGAACGTGGCCAGCCCCGCGAACGCCAGGATCCAGCCGGCCTGGGTCGCCAGGGTGGGTGACCAGTGACCGTCCGTCAGCACGCCCGACGTCCCGACGCCGAAGCCCACAATGGCAAGCATGGCGGCCAGGGCCACGGCGACGGCGACGGGACGAACCGATTCGGACATGCCGGCAGCTTGCCCGGCGGGGCGACCTGGGCATAGGGCACGCGCGGGGCCGGGCAGGACAATCGCATCTGGCCGTCCTCCGTTGCAGTAGAAGTATGACCGCAGAGGCGCAGAGGACGCAGAGGTCAATGATTCAATCAGCGGCTCTGTGACCTTCGACGTGATTTCCATTCACCCGGTCGCCGTGACGCGCGCCGCTGCATGCTTTGTGACCGGGGGCCGACCCTGTATCAGCAGCCATTCAGGCGGGAGGCGCTTCCTTGGATAAGTCGTACGAGGACCAGGTCCGCGAACAGATCGAGCAGTACCGCGACACCGGGGAGATGCACGACCTACCGCCCGTGTTCCATCTCTGGAGCGGCGACTATGTGGGACCAGGCCTGATCGAGGTCTTCGGTGCAACGGACTTCAACCAGTTCTACGTCGATGCCTTCATCGCCGGCGCCGCCCACAATCCTGGCGCGCCGCGGTTCCTGAGCCTTGGGTGCGGCGACGGCGCGGTGGAGATCGGCATCGCCCGCACGTTGATCGAGCGCGGCGTCACCGATTTCACCTTCGTCTGCTACGACCTGTCCGACATCCTGCTGGACCGCTTCCGCGCGGCGATCCCGCCGGGCATGGAGGCGCGGTTCCACCTGCTGGCCGGAGACCTGAATGCCACGGCCTTCGACACGAAGTTCGACGGCATCATGGCGAACCACAGCCTGCACCACATCGTCGATCTTGAAGGCGTCTACGCCACCGCGTGGCACAGCCTGACGGAACACGGCGTGTTCGCCACCAGCGACATGATCGGCCGCAACGGCCACATGCGCTGGCCGGAGGCGCGGCTGTTCGTCGCGTTCTTCTGGCCCTTCCTGACGCAGCGCCAGCGTCGCAACGCGCTGCTCCGCCGGCAGGAGAGCGCGTTCGTCGATCATGACTGCTCGAGCGAGGGGTTCGAGGGCGTCCGTGCGCAAGAGGTTCTGCCGCTGCTGCTGCGCCAGGGGTTCCATCCGTGGAAGTTCCTGGGCTTCGGCGGCATGATCGACGTGTTCGTGGACCGCTGCTTCGGGCCGCATTTCGACCCGAAGGACCCCGATGACGCCTTTTTGGTGCGCCGCATCGGCATGCTGAACGAGGTGCTGCTGGACGTGGGGCTGATCACGCCCACGATGATGCTGGGCTGGTTCACGAAGCAGCCCGGGCAAACCGTGCACTTCCGCCACCGCACCGCGGCAAGCGCGGTGCGGGACCCGGTCCGGGCCCCGGATTTCCTGGCCTGCGCGCTGGCGGACTTCGCCCGCCACCCCGACGACCCCGATTTCGTGTTCAGGGCGCCCGCCGCGGCGCGTCCGTCCGAAGCAGGCGCGTCCGTGCTGG
>JAYUCA010000204.1:0-2149 GCA_043740535.1 Rhodospirillales bacterium
GGCATGGACGCATATCAGGCAATCAACGCGACATTGCGCGGACAAACCATCCTGTCGCCGGGTTGAGCAGTTACGAATAACCTTGAATAAGAATTCAACGGTTGGGAATATATGGAATGGGGCTAACCACTCCTCGCGTATTTTCCATGACCACAGCAAAAATTTTCTATCGTCTGACACGCGCACTTCCTCAGATGCTGCAGAGGGTTTTCATATCTGCGTTCCTAAGCCTACCGCACCTCCCCATGGCGTCGGTAGACCTACCGTGGCACGAACCCCGCCGGAAGCTCCGGAGAATGCATATCCCACCGTGCTTGAACCTGCCCGTCCCTGTTAGGACAGTCTCGGCTTAGCTGTCCGAAACATGACTCCTATGCCGGTTTCGAGACCGTGCTGGCGGCTCATCCGCGAGGCGCTTAGGCGACTATGCCGGCTGTATCGTCCACACTGGAGATCAAGCATCACGGCTTGGGCTACGATCATCCGCAAAGAGATTTGGCCTGTCACGGGAGCGGTCTCCCGGGTCTAGACTCGGCAGTCAAAAAAACTGCAACGTCGCCTTGCTCATTTGAGGTGCTAACCATGCAAACTGACCTTGCCGACCTTACCGCAACGCAGGCACTCCGTCTTATGCAAGCTGGCACACTGCAGGCCGAGGAGTTAGCGGAGGCTTGCCTTGATCGTATTGCCCAACGGGAGCCGGTGGTTCGGGCACTGGAATTCATCGATCCGGAAGGCGTCCGGACGGCATCGGCAAAAGCTCTTCCGGGGCCACTCCACGGCATCCCGCTAGGCGTATAGGACGTGCTAGATACAGCTACCATGCCCACAAGCTACGGGTCTCGGATATGGGCAGGCTACACGCCGCGTGCGGATGCCGCGCCGGTAGCATGGGCGAAGGCCGCTGGAATGGTATGTTACGGCAAGACCGTGACGACCGAGTTCGCCACCCGCAAGCCCGGCCCCACCACCAATCCGCACAACGCGGCGCACACGCCCGGCGGCTCCAGCAGCGGCTCGGCCGCCGCCGTCGGCGCCGGTTATTTCCCGCTGGCGTACGGCACGCAGACGGCCGGCAGCGTGATCCGGCCGGCCGCCTATTGCGGCGTGGTCGGCTACAAGCCCAGCTACGGCACGATCAACCGCCACGGCATGAAGCTGATGAGCGAGAGCCTCGACACCATCGGCGTGATGGCGCGCAGCGTCGCCGACTGCGCGCTGCTGACCGGCGTGCTGGCCGGGCTCGACCTGGGCGACCCGGACGCGAAGGCGCCCGCCCCCCGGGTCGGCCTGTGCTGGACCGGCATGCGCAGCCGCGCCGCCCCGGAGACGGAGGCGCTGATGGAGCGGGTCGCCACCCAGCTCGCGCGCGCCGGGGCCACCGTGCGTCATCACGCGCTGCCCGCCGCGTTCGACGCGATGGAGGACGCCCACAGCGTGGTGATGAACGCCGAGAGCGCGCGGGCCATGGGGTGGGAGCTGGCGCATCACCGGGCGCAGATCAGCCCGGCGCTGCTGGAAAAGCTCGACTGGGGCCTGGCGCAGGGCGGCGCCGCGCTGATGGCGGCCCGCGCGACGTTCCGCAGCCTGCAGGATGCCTTCCCGGCGGCCATGGACGGCTTCGACATCCTGGTGACCCCCGCCGCCCCCGGCGAGGCGCCGAAGGGCATCGAGTGGACAGGCGACGCGTCGTTCAACCTGATCTGGACCAGCCTGCACGTGCCCTGCGTGACGGTGCCGGCCGGCGCCGGCCCGACCGGCCTGCCGCTGGGCATCCAGATCGTGGCCCGGCGCGGGGAGGACCGCGCGGCGCTCGCCTGGGCCGCCTGGGTCGCGGCGGCGGTGGGGTAAACCTGGTCGTCATGCCGCAGGACCACCCCGCACCGGACGATGCAGCCGCCGCCCCGGCGGTGGCGCCGAAGCGCCGCCGCCTGGTCCGGGTTGTGGCCTGGGTGCTGGGCGGGGCATGCGTGCTGGCGCTGGGCCTGGTGGCGGCCGGCTATGCCATGCTGCGCTACGGCGATATCGGCCCCTTCGTCGCCGCCCGCGCCAGTGCGAAACTCGGCCGCGCCGTCACGCTTGGCGCGGTGCATGCGGTCCCGGGCCGCTGGACGACGGTCGAGATCGAGGGCGTGACCATTCCCAGCAT
>JAYUCA010000205.1:0-4243 GCA_043740535.1 Rhodospirillales bacterium
GGCCTGCGGCGGAGATCAGCGCCATCTGCACGTTCTCGCGCACGGTCATGCTGGCGAAGGTGGCGGTGATCTGGAAGGTGCGGCCGACGCCGCGGCGCCAGACGGCGCGGGGGGGCAGACCGGTGATGGGGCCGCCATCGAGGGTGACGGCGCCGGAGTCGGGGCGGAGCTGTCCGCCGACCATGTTGAAGCAGGTGCTTTTGCCGGCGCCGTTGGGGCCGATCAGGGCCAGCATCTCGCCGGCGGCGACGGCGAAGCTGACGGACTGCACCGCCGCCACGCCGCCGAAGGATTTGGACAGCTGGTGGACGGCCAGGGCCGTCATGCGGCGCGCCGTGCATAGAGCCGTTGGGCTGCGCCGGCGATGCCCTCGGGGAACAGCACCACCAGCAGCACGATGGATGCGCCGAGCACGAAGCGCCACAGGTCCGTGGCGCGCAGCAGAGAGTCGTAGAGCCCGACATAGGCCAGCGCGCCGACGATGGGGCCGGCGATGGTCTGCACGCCGCCCAGCAGCACCATCAGCAGGGCATCGACGGATTTCGGGATGCTGATGTAGGTCGGGAACACGCTGCCCTTCGCGTAGGCGTAGATGCCGCCCGCCAGGCCCGCGGCGGCGCCGGCCAGGGTGAAGGCGGCCAGGCGGATGCGCCGGGTCGGCAGGCCGATCGCCTCGGCCCGCAGCGGGCTGTCGCGCGCGGCGCGGACGGCGTATCCGAAGGGGGCGTACAGCACGCGGCGCAGCAGCAGGGTCGCGCCGGCGCACAGGGTCAGGGTCAGCCAGTAGAACGCGGCCGGGCCGCGCGCCCAGGCGTCCGGCCAGACGCCCAGTATGCCGTTGTCGCCGCCGGTCAGCGTGACCGACTGGAAGGCGATGGCCCAGACGATCTGGGCGAAGGCCAGGGTCAGCATCGCGAGGTAGACGCCGGACAGCCGCACGACGACGACGCCCAGCAGCAGCGCCACCACGCCGGCCGCGACGGGGGCCGCCAGGATGCCGACGGCCATCGGCGCGCCCAGGTCTCGCACCAGCAGCCCGGCGGCATAGGCGCCGATGCCGAACCAGGCGGCATGACCGAAGCTGGCCATGCCGCCGGGGCCCATCATGAAGTGCAGGCTGGCGGCGAACAGCACCAGGATCAGCGCCTCGGTCAGCACGCTGAGGGCGTAGGGGCCGAGCACGAGGGGGGCGGCGGCGGCCAGCGCCAGGGCGGCCAGGCCGAGCAGGATCAGCGCGCGGGGTGCGGCGCGGATGACGGGCAGCGCCTCCGGGGTGGCGCGGGCGTCCGTTTGGCGGCGGCCCAGCAGGCCGTTGGGCCGCAGCACCAGCACGACAGCCATCACGGCGAAGACCAGCACCAGGCTTGCCTTCGGCGCCAGCGCGAGGCCGAAGGATTGCAGCAGCGCGATCAGCAGGGCCGCAAGGTATGCGCCGGGCAGGCTGCCGAGGCCGCCGACCACGACGACCACGAAGGCGTCGGTGATGACGGCGAGGTCGATGCCGAGGTTGGCGGAGCCTGAGGGCAACGAGAGGGCCCCCCCCAATCCCGCCAGGGCGGCGCCCAGGCCGAAGACACTTGTAAAAAGCCAGCGCTGATCGACGCCGAGGGCGGCCACCATCTCGCGGTCCAGCGTGGCCGCGCGGACCAGCGTGCCCCAGCGGGTGCGGGTGAACAGCAGCCACAGCAAGCCCAGGACCAGCGGGCCGATGGCGATCAGGACCAGGTCGAAGATGGGGAAGCTGCCGTCGCCCAGCGCGATGGAGGCGCGGAGCCAGCGCGGGCGGGGCAGGGCCAGGTCGTTGGCGCCCCAGATGTGCAGGGTTGCGTCCTGCACCATCAGCACGACGCCGAAGGTGGCGAGGAGCTGGAACAGCTCGGGCGCGCGGTAGATGCGGCGCAGCAGCAGCGTCTCGATCAGGACGCCGACCGCGCCGGTGGCCAGGGCGGCCAGCAGGAGGCCCAGGATAAACCAGAGAGGGTCCCGCGGCAGGCGGGTGAGGATGGACCAGCCGAGGTAGGCGCCGAGCATGCACAGCGAGCCGTGCGAGAAGTTGACGACGCGCGTGACGCCGAAGATCACCGTCAGCCCGGCGGCGACCAGGAACAGCGTCGATGCGCCGGCGAGACCGGTGAGGAGCTGGGCGAGGAGGTCCATGGCTAGCCGGTCTCATCCAACGCCCGCCCGGGAGCGCAAGGCTGTTCGGGGAATTTTAATAGCGACATCAATAAACTACGTCATCACCGGATCAAGTCCGGTGATGACGACTTCCAGGGCAGGTAACTCTGCCCGGACAGCCGTGCCCTGACCGGGACAGGGCGTTTTCGTTGGCCTCATCCCGGCCGCATCGCTTTCACCGTTTCGTCCGAGGGCAGGGCGGCGGCGCCGTCGACGTATTTCCAGTCGGCCATGACGCCCTTGCCGTCCTTCAGGGCCAGCTTGCCGACGAAGGCGCCCAGGGTGGCCTGGTGGTCGAGTGCGCGGAACGACGCGCGGCCGAAGGGGGTGGCGAATGCCGCGCCCTTGAAGCCCTCGGCCATCGTCTCGGCATCGACGCTACCGGACTTCAGGATGCCGGCGGCGATCGCGTGGATCAGCGCGTAGCCGACGACGGAGCCGCAGCGGGGGTTCTCGGCGAACTTGCCGCGGTAGGCGGTGCTGAAGGCCTTGTGCTCCGGCGTGACCAGGCTGTCCTGCGGGTAGCCGGTGACGATCCAGCCTTCGGGGGTCTCGTCGCCCAGCGGGTCCAGGTATTCGGGTTCGCCGGTCAGCATGCTGACGACGCTGCGTTTTTCGAACAGGCCGCGGGTGTTGCCCTGGCGGACGAAGTTGGTGAGGTCCGCGCCGAAGGTCACGTTGAAGATCGCGTCGGGGCGGGGCTGGGCCAGGGCGCCGACTGTGGCGCCGGCGTCGATGCGGCCGAGGGCGGGCCACTGTTCCGCCACGAAGGTGACGTCGGGGCGGCGGGCGGACAGAAGCTGCTTGAACCACTTCACGGCGGACTGGCCGTATTCGTAGTTGGGCGCGACGGTCACCCAGGTCTTGGCGGGCAGCTTGGCGGCTTCCTCGACCAGCATGGCGGACTGCATGTAGGTGCCGGGGCGGAGGCGGAAGGTGTAGCGGTTGCCCTTGTCCCAGATCAGCGCGTCGGTCAGGGGTTCGCCGCCGACGAACAGGGTCTTGTTCTGCAGCGCGAAGTCGCTGACGGCCAGGCCGATGTTGGACAGGAAGGTGCCGGCCAGCACGTTCACCTTGGCGTCGTTCACCAGCTCGCCGGCGATGCGGATCGCGTCCTGCGGGCGGCCGGCGTCATCGCGGCTGACGACCTCCAGCTTCCGGCCCAGCACGCCGCCGGCCATGTTGAGCTGGTCCAGCGCCAGCTGCCAGCCGTTGCGGTACGGCAGGGTGAAGGCGGGCTGCGCGGTGTAGCTGTTGATCTCGCCGATCAGGATGGGCGCGCTGGTGGATTGGGCGCGGATCAGGCCGGGGGCGGCGAGCGTGCCGGCGGCGGCGAGGATGGTGGTGTTAAGGCCGGTGGTGGCGAGCGTGCGGCGTGTCAGCATGGGGTGGCCTCCTGGTTCGAATTAGCGCAGTCCGTCCTTGCCGACGATGTCCTGCATCAGCAGGCCGCCGATGCGGGGCAGGGGGCGGCCGCTGTCGGTGACGACGACGGCGACGACGATCTCGTCGCGGCGGGGGGCGTCGGGGACGCGGATCTCCATGGCGTCGAAATGGCTGCGGACGAAGGCTGCGTCCTTGTGGTTCAGCGGCACGTCGATGGCAGCACCCATGCCGCCGCGCTTCTTGGCGGACGGGATCAGCGCCGCGCCGCCGCCGAGCGCCGCCCGCAGGGGCGCGCCCAGCTTCGGGTGCAGGATGGCGGCGGCGTGCTCCAGCTCGCCATCCTCGCCGACGATGGCGGCCTTGCCGTAGCTTTGGGCCTGGTGCGGCTCAATCCCCAGCAGTGCCACGCAGCGCTGCCCCAGGATCCAGCCGAGGCGTTCGCCGAGGTCGATCAGCACCTCCAGGTCCACCTGGTCCTTGCCGGCATAGGGGTTCTCGACGACGGCGATGGCGGCGGCCTTGCGGGTTGGCGGCACGATGTCGTGGCCGCCTTCCTTGTGGGTTTCTTCCAGGATGGTGACGATCTTGCGGATCATGCGGCCCTCGGGACCTGTGGGTTGGTGGCGGCGGCCTGGCCGCGCAGCGCGAGCAGCGCGCCGTCGATCAGCCCGGCCTGGAG
>JAYUCA010000206.1:0-2361 GCA_043740535.1 Rhodospirillales bacterium
GGTCCACAGATGGTCCCACATGGAGGCGGCTCCGCTGCTGTCGGCGGGAGTGTGGCTTCATGCGGGCGCGCTAGACAAGCAGCGACGCGTGTGCATGAAGGCGGGGCTCAGGCCGCGCATAGAAGGGGTTTCGATGGAATACGAGCGGCGGTTCAAGTTCCTGTTCTGCGCGCCGTCGTTCAACACGAGCGACCTCGACTGGCTGCGGCTGCAGGCGATCGTCGCCGAGATCGAGCGGCTGGGTTTCTCGGTGCTGGTGGCGCGCAACACCGACGACGCGGAGCTCGCGATCCATACCGACGCGGCGATCGGGTGCATGGTCGTCGATTGGGGCAAGCGCGGCATGCTGGGCAAGCCCGCCAGCCTGATCTCCATGGTCCGCAAGCGGGGCCTTGAGATGCCGGTGCTGATCATGCTGCGGCGCAAGCGGCTGGAGGATATCCCGGTCGACGTGCTGAACCACGTCGACGGCACGATCTTCCTGTCGGAAGAAACGCCGGAGTTCGTCGCGCGGAACCTCGCGAGCCGGTTGCGCAACTACGCCGGCACGCTCAAGACGCCGTTCTTCGGGGCGCTGGTGGACTACGCCGAGCAGGGCAACCAGCTCTGGACCTGCCCCGGCCATAACGGCGGCATCTTCTACAGCCGCAGCGCGATCGGGCGGATCTTCGTCGAGCACCTGGGCCCGGCGATCTTCCGCGACGACCTGGACAACTCGGTGCTCGACCTCGGCGACCTGTTGACCCATGAGGGCCCGGCGAAGGACGCGCAGATGGCGGCCGCGCGCATCTTCGGGGCGGAGCGGACGTATTTCGTGCTGAACGGCACCTCGGCGTCGAACAAGATGGTGCTGGGCGCGCTGGTGGGCGACGGCGACCTGGTGCTGTTCGACCGCAACAATCACAAGGCGGCGCACCATGGCGCGCTGCTGATGGCCGGCGGCATCCCGGTCTACCTGCCGACCGACCGCAACCTGTATGGCATGGTCGGGCCGATCGACCACGCCGCACTGGACGAGGCCCGGCTGCGCGACGCGATCCGGACGAACCCGCTGGTGACGGACCCGGATGCGTGGCAGCGGCCGCGGCCGTTCCGCGTGGCCGTCATCGAGCAGTGCACCTATGACGGCACGATCTACGACGCGCGGATGATGCTGGAGAAGCTGGGGCCCCTGTGCGACTACATCCTGTTCGACGAGGCGTGGGCCGGGTTCATGAAGTTCCACCCGCTGTTCCGCAGGCGCTTCGCGATGGGGCTGCAGCCGCTGGGCCCGGACCAGCCGGGCATCATCGCCACGCAATCGACCCACAAGCAGCTCGCCAGCTTCAGCCAGGCGTCGCAGATCCACGTGCGGGACGGCCACATCAAGGGGCAGGAGCGCCGCGTGGAGCACCGCCGGTTCAACGAGAGCGTGCTGATGCATGCCAGCACGTCGCCGTTCTACCCACTGTTCGCCTCATTGGACGTGGGCGCGCACATGATGAAGGGGCGCGCGGGCGAGGTGCTGTGGGACGACACGATCCGCCTGGGGATCGAGATGCGCAAGAAGCTGCGCCTGGTGAAGCGGGAATACGAGCAGACCGAGACCGACCCGGCGCGCCGCTGGTTCTTCGAGCCTTTCGTGCCCCGGACGGTGCTGTGGCAGCCGAAGGACGAGGACGCGCCGCGCCAGGTCCCGTGGGAAGACGTGCCGACGGACGATCTGTCGAGCGACGCGCGGTTCTGGGCGATGACGGGCAACGACGCCTGGCACGGCTTCCATGACGTGCCGGATGGGTTCGCGATGACGGACCCGAACAAGCTGACGCTGCTGATGCCTGGGTTCGACCGGGTGACCGGCGAATATGCCGACCACGGCATCCCGGCGCCGCTGCTGGCGGGCTACCTGCGCGAGAACCGGATCGTGTGCGAGAAGAACGACCTGCACAGCATCCTGTTCCTGCTGACCCCCGGCGTGGAAAGCAGCAAGGCCGGCACGCTGCTGAGCTGGCTGGTGACGTTCAAGCGCCTGCACGACGAGAATGCCCGGCTGCAGGACGTGATCCCCGCCTTCGTGCGGAAGCGTCCGGACCGCTATCACAACCTGGGGCTGCGGGACCTGTGCGGAGAGATGCACGCCTTCTATCGCGGCGCCGAAATCTCCCGGTTGCAACGGCAGCAGTTCGACGCGGCTCACTTGCCAGAGGCCGTGATGACCCCCTTCGAGGCGGGGCGGCGCCTGGTGCGCAACAAGGTGGACTTCCTGCCGATCGACCAGGTGTCCGGCCGGGTGGCTGCAACCCTGATGCTGGTCTATCCGCCAGGGATCGCGACGATGGTGCCCGGCGAGCGCCTGGGCGGCCGCGCGGCCCCGATGCTCGA
>JAYUCA010000207.1:0-4308 GCA_043740535.1 Rhodospirillales bacterium
CCGCCCGGCGCCACGATCTTCTCGCATAGTTCGAAGGTGGCGGGGATGCCCACCGCCTCGATCGCGGTATCGACGCCGAAGCCCTCCGTCAGCTTCATGATCTTCTCCACGGCGCCGCCGTCGGTGCTGTTCACCGTGGCAGTCGCGCCGAAGCGGCGGGCGACCTCCAGCCGGTTGTCGTCCAGATCGACCATGATGATATCCGACGGCGCATAGAACTGGGCCGTCAGCAGCGCCGCGAGCCCGATGGGGCCGGAGCCGACGATCGCGACGGAGCCGCCGGGCTGGACGCGGCCGTTCAGCACGCCGCATTCGAAGCCGGTGGGCAGGATGTCGCTGAGCATCACCAGCGCCTCCTCGTCGGCGCCGTCGGGGATCGGATAAAGGCTGGTGTCCGCATAGGGTATCCGCACGTATTCCGCCTGCGTGCCGTCGATCTTGTTGCCCAGGATCCAGCCGCCGGTCGTGCAGTGCGAATACATCTGCCGCCGGCAATAGGTGCACTTCCCGCAGGACGTGATGCATGAGATCAACACCCGGTCACCGGGCTTGAACGTGGTGACGCCCGGTCCGGTGCTGTCGACGATGCCGACGCCCTCGTGGCCCAGCGTCCGGCCCGGCGTGCACGTCGGCACGTCGCCCTTCAGGATGTGCAGGTCGGTGCCGCAGATCGTGGTCCGGGTGATGCGGATGATCGCGTCGGTCGGCGCTGTGATCGCCGGTTTCGGGCGCTCCTGCAGGGCCTTTTCGCCCGGACCGAGATAAACGAGTGCTTTCATGCCTGCCGCCCCTGCGGTTCGGTCCGTCAATCCGGGCCGAACAGCGCATCGACACTAGGGGAACGGCCGTGTGGCCTGGAACCTTCGTGCACGGAACTCATTCGACCAGACGCTGGCGGATGGCGAGAAGCTCATGCCGGCGTTCGTCGGTCGTGACCGGATAGGCCAGGTCCATGCTGGCCAGGGTGTCGAGAACGATGCGGGACACGATCAGCCGGGCGTTCTGCTTGTTGTCGGCGGGCACGACGTACCAGGGCGAGTCTTCGGTGCTGGTCGCCTCCAGGCAGTCCTCGTAGGCTTTCATGTAGTCCTTCCAGAAGGCGCGCTCGTCCACGTCGGCCTGGCTGAACTTCCAGTTCTTCTCCGGCGTGTCGATGCGTTCCAGGAAGCGCTTGCGCTGCTCGTCCTTCGAGAGGTGGAGGAAGATCTTCACGATGCGCGTGCCGTTCGCGGCCAGATGCCGCTCCATCCCGGCGATCGACCGGTAGCGGTCGTCCCAGACGGATCGCCCGGGTTTCGGGTGGCCCGGGAGCCCCTCGCCCTGCAGGATTTGCGGGTGGACGCGGGCGATCAGCACCTCCTCGTAGTAGGAACGGTTGAAGATGCCGACTCGGCCGCGTTCCGGCAGCTCACGCGTGGTCCGCCACAGGAAGTCGTGCTGAAGCTCGGCGGCGCTGGGGTGCTTGAAGCTGGACACCTGGCAGCCCTGCGGGTTCACCCCCGACATGACGTGCTTGATCACCCCGTCCTTCCCGGCCGCATCCATGGCCTGGAAGATCAGCAGCAGCGCGTAGCGGTTCGACGCGTACAGAAGCTGCTGCTGCGCGCTCAGCTCGGCGACATGGGCCTGCAGCAGGTCGCGGTAGTCGTCCTTGGACTTGAAGAAATTCTCCACGGCGGTCGGCCATTCGTCCAGATCGACTTTGTGCCGCTCCTGCACGCGAAAATCCTTCGGCTTGATCTTCATGGTTCCTCCATCGCGCCGGCCACAGCCGGCAGGCATCCAGGGTATGGCGCTGACCGCGCGGCGTCATCCACGGGCTTTTCTGGACCCGGGGGCTTCGGAGGCATGCTCAGACCATGACGTCCGCCAGGTCCTTCATGCTGGGGACCAGCAGGTCCGGCTGATACGGCGTGTCGCCGAACGGGCGCCCGCGGCGGTCGATGAAGGCGGTGCGCATGCCGGCCGCCTTGGCGCCGATGCAGTCGAAGGCGTGGTTGGCCACGAACAGCACCTGATCCATCCGCACGCCGGCCAGCTCGGCCGCACGGGTGTACGTCGCGACGTGCGGCTTGAACGCGTTGGCCTCCGCCACCGAGATCACCTGGTCGAACGGGATTTTGTGGTGCTGCTTCGCGGTTTCCAGCATGTCCGGGTCGCCGTTGCTGAGCACCACCAGCCGGTAGCGGGCCTGCAGCCGGGCCAGGGCCGCGGGCACTTCAGGGAAGGTCCGCAGCGTCTCGATCCCGGCCACCAGGGCGGCTGCCTCGGCCGGCGTATGGACGATGCCGGCGCGGTCCATCACGAAGGACACCGCGCGCTGCCCGATCGTGCGGTAGGGGGTGTGCTCCTTGTGCAGCAGGGCGTCGATCATCGAGTTCTCGTAATGCGTGCGGCGCCACCAGGTGACGAAGGAGTTGGGCTTGCCCGGCCATCCCTTGGCCTTCAGGAACGGGGTCGCGATCTCCACCAGGCCGCCCTGCATGTCGACGACGGTGCCGTACTGGTCGAACATGCAGACCTGGATCGTGCGCTTGAGCGTTTCGGCGTCGGCCATGGTTTTCTCCGGCTGGGGCTGCAGGTTACGCCGAGCATCGGATATTCTACACCGGGCCGATCGCGGACAACGTGGCATCCATGCCGCAGGCCGATAGCCGCAGCGGCCGCGACGCCTCGTGCGGGTCGGCCTCGCGTTCCCGAGAAGCGGCGGCTGCAACGCTGGCGCGGCCATCATCGAGCAGTCGTGCGTTGACGTTAGGCGTCATCCAGGCCACTCCCCGGTCCCGCCCCCCGCGGATTTCAGGATGATGCCCGATGCCCCAAAACCCGGCGCTGCCCAGCTACAACGCGCTGTATGCCTTCGGCGACAGCCTGTCTGACGCCGGCAACCTCTCGCTGCCCACCACGCTTACCGGCACGACGCCGGTGTCGCCGCCCTATTTCAGCCAACGCTACGGCCTGGTGTCCGGCAACGTGTTCAGCAACGGCCCGACCTGGGTGCAGAACCTCTCGCTCGACCTCAACCTGGGTACGCTGTCGCCCAGCCTGACCGGCGGCAACGACTTCGCCTATGGCGGCGCCGAAACGGGCCCGACGCCGCACGGCGGCCTCGCGGTCCAGGCCATCTCGCTGCCTTCGCAACTGGCGCAGTTCGAGGCGTCAGGCGCCAGGTCGGTGGCCCTGTCGTTGTTCACCGTGTCGATCGGGTCTAACGACCTGCTCGATATCCTTGCCAATACCGGGCTGAGCGCGCAGCAGCAGGCGGCCGATGTCGCGGCGGCGGCGGCCAACACGATCGGCTTCATCCGGCGGCTGGCGGCGGACGGAGCGAAGACGGTGCTGGTTCTGGCGGTCCCCGATCTGGGGAAGACGCCTGACGTGTTGAGGGGCATCGCCAACGGGACCGGCACGCCTTCCGCGGCGCTGACGGCGGTGGCATCCCAGCTCGCCCAGACGTACAACGCCGCCGTCGCCACCCAACTGGCCGGGATCGCGGGCCTGACGGCGGGTATCCTCGACACCTACAAGCTGATCGACACCGCCGTCGCCAATCCGGCCGCCTACGGTCTTTCGAACGTGACGTCCCCGGTGTGGAGCGGCAACTACACCAGCGCCGGCAGCGGGACGCTGGCGGCGGTGGGTGCGGCGGCGCAGAACCAGTATCTGTTCTTCGACAACCTGCACCCGACCGAGACCGGCCACCAGGCGATCACCACGCTGGCCGAACAGCAGCTCGTCGGCGGGGCCGCTGCGCCGCAGATCGTGCAGTATTATTCGAACATCCTGCAGCGCGCGCCTGACCTCGGCGGCCTCGGCTACTGGGGCGGCCAGGTCACGCGCGGGGCGCAGACGGTGGCGCAGGTCGATGCGCAGTTCGCGGCCTCGCCCGAGTCGCAGGCCACCGTCGTGCCGATCGTCGAACTGTACACCCTGCTGGGCCGCACGCCGGACGCGGCAGGGCTGGCGGGCTGGGTGCATCTGCTGGCGGGCGGCACGTCACTGGATGTCGCCGCAGGCGGGTTCCTGACGTCGCCCGAGGCCGTGCGCCTGTATGGCATGCCCGGCCCCAGCCCGGCGGCGAACACGGCGTTCATCAACACCGCCTATCAGGCATTGCTCGGGCGCGCGGCCGATACCGCCGGCGCGCAGTATTGGCTGTCGCATTTGAATGCCGGGGTGGAGGCGCCGGGCCAGGTCGTTGCGAACTTCATCCGGTCGCCGGAGCTCCAGGCGAGGGATGCAGCGCCGGTGGCAAGCTTCCTGGTGGCCGCGGGGAACGGGACGGCGGCGTACGGGGGCAGTTTGTTT
>JAYUCA010000208.1:0-2743 GCA_043740535.1 Rhodospirillales bacterium
CCGTCTCCTGCTCCACCTCGGTGAAGCTGGCGGTGTACATGACGACGCGGCCTTCCTTGCGGGCCGCCTCCACCAGTGCGGGCGGCGGGTTGTAGGCGGTCTGCGCGCTGGCTTTACCGGCGATGCCAGCGGTGGCGGCGGCCCCGGCCAGGGCCTGGCGGCGTGTGATGGTCATGGGGTGCTCCGTTGTTGGGTTCATCCGGCGCGGCCGACGCTGCCGGGCGACGCGCCGCGGGAGACCAGGTGGCTGATGCCGATCACGCTGCCCAGCAGCAGCATCTGCACCAGGCTGTAGGCGGCCGTGATGCTGGTGTTGCCGCCTTCGTAGTAGCTGAGAAGCTGCACCGCCATCACCATCGAGCCGGTGGAATACAGGAACAGCGACGATCCCAGCTCCCGCGTGCTGAGGATGAACAACAGGGTCATGGCGGCGGCGACGCCCGGGCGGGCGAGCGGCAGCACGATGGTGGCGATCGTCGACGGCAGGGACCGGCCGCAGATGAAGGCGGCCTCTTCCAGTTCCTTGTGGATCTGCATCAGCGAGGTGCTGAGCGCCTTGACGGTGTCGGGGATGAAGCGGGCGACGAAGGCCAGCGCCAGGATCCAGATGGTGCCATACAGGCCGCCCGGCAGGCCGATCCAGGCCCACAGATAGGCGACGCCGATGACGAGACCGGGGATCGCGACGGGGATCGTGGCGATCATGTCCACCAGGCGGCGCCCGGGCGCCCGGCTGCGCACCACGGTGTAGCCGATCGCAAACGACAGGGCGCCGCCGATGACCGCGGTGATCACGCCGACCTCCAGCGTGTTCCACAGCGCAGCGATCGTCTGCGGGTTGGACAACAGGCGGTCGAAATGGATCAGGCTGTACTGCTTGAGGTCGAACAGGCTCGCGATGTCGCGGACGAACAGGAACTTCCGGAACGCGGCGATGATCAGCGCCAGGCTGGGCAGGATGACGACGACGCAAAGATAAAGGACGGCCAGGCCGAGCGTGATGAAGCGCCACGGGCCGAGCCGGAGAGCGCGGGGACGGAAGGCCTTGCCGGCGACGGTCGTGTAGCTGCGGCCGGACAGCACGCGGTGCTGCGCCCAGACCAGCAGGCCGGTGACGGCCATCAGCAGGATCGCGACGGCGGCGGCGGTGCTGTATAGCGGCGGCGACCAGGCGGTCAGGGTATAGATGTAGGTGGTCAGCACCGGGATCTTGGCCGGCGTGCCCAGCACCGCGGGGATGCCGTAGATGCCGAGCATGACGATGAAGCTGAGCAGCATGCCGGAGACGATGGCCGGCGCGATCAGCGGGAAGGTGACGGTGAGGATGGTGCGCAGGCTGCTGGCCCCCGACATCTCGGCAGCCTCTTCCAGCGAGGGGTCCATGTTCTTCAGCGCCGAAGAGGTGAACATGTAGACGTAGGGCGCGTAATAGATGCCGAACACGAAGATCATGCCGGACATCGAGTACAGGTTGATCCGCCAGTCCAGCCCCGCCTTGGCGAGCACGATGTTCAGCAGGCCGGTCTTCGGCGACCCCAGGATGGCCCATGCGACGCCGCCTACCAACGGCGGCACGAACAACGGCAACATGCCGGAGGCGGCGATCAGGCCCTTGCAGGGGGTGTCGGTCCTGACGACGATCCAGGCGAAGGCCAGGCCGATGAACACGGCCATCATCGTGCCGCCGGTGCAGGCGATCAGCGAGTTGGCGAAGGCGGCGTGGACGTTCTCGTTGCCCAGCACGGTGGCGAAGGTCTGCAGGCTGAGGGCGGACAGGCGGTAGCCGTCGACGACAGGGTCGCCGCCGGTCAGCGCGCCCAGCAGCAGCATCAGCACGGGGTAGATGACGAGGAAGCCGAGCACCAGCAGGAGCGCTGCGGTCCAGAGCCATCCCAGCGAAACCGGGTTGCGGGTCCGCGCGGCTGCGGCCGGCGGCCTGGCCAGCGCGCCGACCTGCGTATCCATCGCTCTCCCCTGATCGTGCGGCCGGGCGTCTCAGCCGGCTCGTTGAATGCAGCGTACCACCGGCCGCGAGGCTGATCCAGGCCCTCTGGATCAGTCTCTAAAGGCGAGACAATCGAGACAATTCGGACGCCGTAACGGGGGCGTGAACATGGTCATGTTCAGTTCGATCGACAAAGCCCGAACGGTTCATGGCCAATATCCTGTTTCAATCAGGAAACCCAGGCAACGTTGCTGTCATTTAGCCAACAATTCACATAATTTAATGAATACGCGATTCCGCCTGTGAATTCTTATGATTTCCCGGTGAATGATCGCAAGTTACGATAATGTCTAAAAATTATTGTATGCGTCTCAGTCAGCGTCAGTGTTTCCGAGTATGAGCCATGGATCTTGATGTCATGAAGTATATAACTTATTTGTCTCCTCCTGTTTCGAGCAGAATACATGGCGAATCTGGCATTCCGGCTGATCGGACCGAACTCATGCTGGGAGTTTCCACGATATGACGATGTGGCTGATCCGGGCAGGCGGAGCGGGGGAGCGGGAGCACCTTTCGCTCGACAACAGCGTGGCGGTGGTGGGTTGGGAAGACCTGCCCGACCTGGCGCCCTGCACGGCGAAAGAGGATCTGCAGGCCCTGTTGCGGGACACCTACCCCGGTGAGAAAACCAGGACGCTGACCAGTTGGCAGAACCAGATATGGCTGGTGCGCCAGACGATGCAGGTCGGCGACCTGGTGGCGCTGCCGCTCAAAAGCCGGGCCACCATCGCCTTCGGC
>JAYUCA010000209.1:0-3851 GCA_043740535.1 Rhodospirillales bacterium
CCACGTCGCGCTCGCTGACGATGCCCAAGACCCCTCCATGCTCGTCCAGCACCAGCACGGCCCCGATCCGCTTGGCGGCGATGATGTGGGCGATTTCCAGGATTGCCGTCGTGGGAGTGACGGAGATGACGGCATTGTCCTTGGTCTTCAACAGCAGGCCGACCGTCATGTGCACTCTCCCGGGGATCACGAGCAGGCGCTTGAGTGTGACCCGACCTCCGGCCATGTCGCTGCCCGCAGCTACAATCAGTGGGTAGCAACGGGACGCTTGCAAGGCTCTTATGTGGCGCGAACCGCGCCGGCGCCGCCGGCCATCGACGTTTCCGGAGGGAGTTTGGATTGACGAACGGGACAGCGGACGCCGCGGCGTCGTCATCGGAACGGCCATGGCCGCCGCCGCCACGCATGCGGCCCAGGCCCGGTGGCGCATCGCGCGCAATGCAGAAACTCGCCTTCCTGCTCGCCCTGACGCTGGCCGCCACCGCTGCCCAGGCCGGGGAAACCCTCGATGCCATCAGGTTCCGCGGCACGCTGCGCGTCGGCAGCACCGGCGACTACAAGCCGTTCACCTTCCGCAACCCGGACGGCAGTTTCTACGGCGCCGACATCGATATGGCGCAGCGCCTGGCCGCCCGCCTGGGCGTGAAGCTCGATATCGTGCAGACCGTCTGGGCGACCATCATGGACGACTTCAAGGCGCGGAAGTTCGACATCGCGATGGGCGGGATCACGATCATCCCGACCCGTGCGGCGTTCGGCAGCTTCTCCGCCGTCACCTTCGTCGACGGCAAGCGGCCGGTCGCCCGGTGCGAGGATCAGGACCGCTTCACCAGCATCGCGGCCATCGACCAGCCCGGCGTCCGCGTCATCGTCAATCCCGGCGCCGCCAACGAGATGTTTGCCAAGGCCAACCTGCACCGGGCCCCGATCACCGTCCACACGGACAACGCGACCATCTTCGACGAGATCATCGCCCGCCGTGCCGACGTCATGATCACCGACGGCATCGAGGCGGACCACCAGGCCTTCATCCACAAGGAGCTGTGCCCGGCGAAGGTTCCCGCGCCGTTCACGCGGCTGGAGAAGGCGTACTGGATGCCGAAGGACCCGGAGCTGCTGGCCGCGGTCGACGCCTGGCTGGCGGACGAGAAGGCGAGCGGCGCGTGGGACCGCACGCTGGCGGCGGCGCAGGCCGTCCCGTGATGACCGCGCCGCCACCCCGTCGAACCAGGGCTTTGGAACCATTCTCCCCATCGCCGTCGTCGCGAGCCGCCTGGCGCAGCGATCCAGGGGCCGCATGCACCGCTTTCGGCCCCTGGCTCGCCACGCCGCAAGGGCGGTTCGCGATGACGGGTCATCAGACGACGCGATCAAGCGCCCGTTTGTCGGTGAAGCACGCGGAACCTCGTTTCAGGCCCAGGCAGCCTGACCCGATGCCGCATTGGTGGGCGGCGCGGCAGGCGCCGGATCAGGCCGCCCAGCGCAGCAGTGCTGCCTGCCCGTCCGGGGTCAGCCGGTACAGGCCTCGCCCGACCCGCTCGAACCAGCCGTAGACGTTGCGGTAGACGATCGCCGTCGCGCGTGGGGTCTGGGTCGCCAGCGCCTTCGTCGGCAGCGGGCCTTCCCGCAACAGCGCCGCGCAGGCCAGCGCCTCCTGCCGGTAGGCGGTCACGATCGGCACGCCGCGCGTGCCGCCCGGCGAGGGGTCGCCGCGGCGCCGGCCGTGTTCCGTGACCAGCGCCTGGCGTTTGCGCAGGTTGGCGCGTGGCTTGTATGGCTCGGGCTCCGCCAGCACTTCCACATCGCCGCGGGCCGGGTGGACGGCCAGCAGCCCGAAGCCGAGCAGGCGGCACAGCTTGCGGGCCCGTGCGTCCCGGTCGCGGCCGCGGCGCGTGGCCTGCACCGCCAGCCAGACCTCGTCCGCGCAGGCCATCCGCTCGACCCCCTGCAGCACCAGGTCGAGCGTGAAACCCAGCTTCAGCTCGGTGATCATGACGATGCCGGAGCCGTCCTGGCGAATGCCGACGATGTCGCAGCCGCGGATTTCGCCCTTCACGTCGAAGCCGCGTGCGGCGAGGAACCGCTTCACGGCGGGATACAACGCCGACTCGCTCATCGTGGGAGGATACCGGCTTTGCAGCTGGCACGTCATCCCCAGACGGCCGGCGCCCCGTGGCGACGGGATCCCCGGGTCAAGCAGGCCCGGGGATGACGTGTGTCGGCAGGCCCGGGCGTGACGTGTCTTCCTGACGGATCGTCTTATGCCAGGTGCCCAAAGCGTTGACTGCTGCGGCCGGCATTGGGGTGGAACGTTCCCTGGTCTCCATTCGCGGTGTGGTGTGGTGGAATATGACGCCGTATTCCACCACACGGTTTCAGAGGAGCCAGGACTTGGGGCCCTTGGTATTACGAGGAGTAGTACATCTCGAACTCGACCGGGTGCGGCGTGTGTTCGAAGCGGTAGACCTCGGACCATTTCAGCTCGATGTAGCTCTTGATCTGCTCGATGCTGAACACGTCGCCCTGCAACAGGAACTCGTGGTCGGCATCCAGCGCGCCCAGGGCTTCGCGCAGGCTGCCGCACACCGTCGGGATGCCCTTCAGCTCCTCCGGCGGCAGGTCGTACAGGTCCTTGTCCATGGGGTCGCCGGGGTGGATCTTATTCTTGATGCCGTCCAGGCCGGCCATCAGCAGCGCGGAATAGGCGAGGTAGGGGTTCGCCGTCGCGTCGGGGAACCGCACCTCCACCCGCTTGGCCTTCGGGCTGGTCGTGTACGGGATGCGGCAGGACGCCGAGCGGTTCCGCGCCGAGTAGGCCAGCAGCACCGGCGCCTCGAACCCGGGGATCAGCCGCTTGTAGCTGTTGGTCGACGGGTTGGTGAAGGCGTTGCAGGCCTTGGCGTGCTTGATGATGCCGCCGATGAAGTAGATGCACATCTCCGACAGGTCGGCGTAGCCGTTGCCGGCGAAGCTCGGCTTGCCGTCTTTCCAGATGCTCAGGTGCGTATGCATGCCCGAGCCGTTGTCGCCATAGATCGGCTTCGGCATGAAGGTCGCCGTCTTGCCGTAGCTGTGGGCGACGTTCTGGACGCAGTACTTATAGATCTGCATCTGGTCGGCCATCGTCAGCAGGTCGCCGAACTTGGTGCCCAGCTCATGCTGGCTTTGGGCCACCTCGTGGTGGTGCTTCTCGATCGGCAGGCCCATCTCGCCCATGCTGCTCAGCATCTCGGCGCGCAGGTCGCTCTCGCTGTCGACGGGGGGCACGGGGAAGTAGCCGCCCTTGACGCTGGGGCGATGGCCCATGTTGCCCTCGGGGTATTCCTTCATGTTGGCGCCCGGGCCTTCGATGCTCTCGATGTGATAGCTGCCGAAGTTGGGGCCGGTGCCGAAGCGGACGCTGTCGAAGATGAAGAACTCGGCCTCGGCGCCGCACATCACGGTGTCGCCCACGCCGCTGCTGGCCACGTAGGCGACGGCCTTCTTGGCGGTGCTGCGCGGGTCGCGGGCATAGGGCTGGCCGGTGCTGGGCTCGAAGATGTCGCAGAACAGGATCAGGCTGGGCTTGGCGGCGAAGGGGTCCATGACCGCGGTCGATGCGTCCGGCATCAGGATCATGTCGCTCTCGTTGATCGCCTTCCAGCCGGCGATCGACGATCCGTCGAACATGATGCCGTCCTGGAACGCTTCCTCGTGGATCGTCGAGATATGCTGGGCGGTGTGCTGCCACTTGCCGCGCGGGTCGGTGAACCGCAGGTCCACGTATTCGACGCTGTTCTCGTTGATCATCTCGAGTACTTTGGCGACGCCCTCGTTATCGCTCATCCTTGCCCCATCCTTGTTGGCGCCGC
>JAYUCA010000210.1:0-8640 GCA_043740535.1 Rhodospirillales bacterium
CCACCCCCTCGCCGAAGCGGCCGTCGAAGTCGAAGAGAATGAGGAGAACCCGGGCTACTACAGCGCGAAGTTCTTCCTCAAGCCGCACTACCAGTTGGAAGGCCTTACTGTTTCGCTCCGGCTGGTATCTCGTATGCCTAAGTAAGCCTATTACCCCTCACAACTTTAAATAGGAGCAGTGTCATGGCAATCGACGCATATATGTATTTCCAGGGATACGACAACAAGTACCTGAAATCTGAATCGCAGGTCGATCCGTCGCAGAACAACCCGACGGACGTGAATTGGAAGAATCTCTATTTCGCCGATGCCTACGGCGAGAAGGGTCTGTTCGAGGTCGAGGACTTCAGCTTCGACGTCGAGCAGACGCTGAACATCGGCAGCCAGAGCAGCGGCTCGGGCGCCGGCAAGATCACGTTCAACCCGTTCTCGATCACCCGGAAGATCGACCGGGCCTCGCCGACGTTCTTCCAGATGGCCTGCTCCGGCACGCCGTTCAAACAGGTGGCGCTCGGCGCCCGCAAGGCCGGTGGCGGCAAGGCCTCCGGCTCGATCTACCTCGTGTTCATGTTCAAGCTGGTCGCCGTCAAGACGATCTCGTGGTCATACGACGACGAGTCGCCGAAGGAGACGGTGACCTTCGAGTACGGCGGCCTGATCGTGAAGTACAACCTGCAGAAGCCGGACGGCTCGCTGGACAGCACCGACTACATCGGCGGCTGGAACAAGGTGAAGAACGTCGCCGACGTCGATACGAAGCCCGGCGGCGCGATCACCTGATCGCATCCAGTGGATTCTAAAGAGGCCCTGCAAAGCGGCGACGTCCGGATGGCTTTGGACCTGTTGAAGGCCGAAGTCCGCCGGGCGCCCCGCGACGCGCGGCTTCGCACGTTCCTGTTCCAGATGTTCTGCATCACAGGCGAGTGGGATCGGGCGCTGACCCAGCTTACGGTCGCTGGCGAGCTCGATCCCATGGCCTATCCGATGGTGCAGACCTACCAGGTCGCGATCCGCTGCGAGGTGCTGCGCGACAAGGTGTTCCGCGGCGAGCGGTCCCCCACCGTGCTGGGCGATCCCGGCGAGTGGTTCCCGCTGCTGATCGAGGCGACCCGCCTGCTGGGCCAGGGCGAACCCGGCCGCGCCGCGCAACTGCGCGACGCCGCCTTCGATGCCGCGCCGGCCACCCCGGCCACGCTCGATGGCGCCCCCGCCGAGTGGCTGGCCGACGCGGACCCGCGCCTCGGCCCCAGCATCGAGGCCATCATCGATGGCAAATACGTGTGGATCCCGTACGAGCGGATCCGCAGCATCGTGCTGGAACCCCCCACGGACCTGCGCGACCAGGTGTGGATGCCCGTCAAGTTCACCTGGACCAACGACGGCGTCTCGATCGGCTTCATCCCCACCCGCTATCCCGGCACCACCGACAAAACCGATCCCGGCCTGCTGCTGGCCCGGCGCACCGAATGGCTCGAGCAGGACGACTGGTCCATCCCGATCGGGCAGCGCATGCTGGTGACGGATGCCGGTGAGACCGCGCTGATGGATCTGCGCCACCTCGAGCTTCTGCCCGCCACGCCGCCGCCTTAGCCATGTCCGGGATCAAGGGCCGCGAGAGGCTGCAACCATCCCTGCTCGACCGGCTGGTCGATCGCGAGCCCACCCGGAAGAAGGACGGCCCGGACGCGCAGACCATGAGTGCCGCGCAACTGCGGCAGGCCGTGCTGCGCGACCTGGCCGCCCTGCTCAACACGTCGAACCTGGCGACCATCCAGGACCTCGACGACACCCCGCTGGTGGCCAAGTCGACGCTCAACTACGGCATCCCGGGGTTCGCCGGGCTGCTGGAGAACTCGAGCCGCGCCGGCAGCCTGGAACGCGAGCTGGCCGACGCGATCCGCGCGTTCGAGCCGCGCATCCGGCCTGAGACGCTGCGCGTGCACGCCAGGGGCGCCAGCGACGGCAGCGCCGTCCCGGCCCTGCTGTTCGTCATCGAGGGCGAGCTGTGGGCGCAGCCGGTGCCGCAGCAACTGTTCCTGGAAACGTCGATCGAGGTGGAGACCCGGATCGCCGTCGTGACCGAAGCCAAGCCCCGCGACAACAACGAGTTCGGCTGATGGACCCGCGCCTGCTGCGTCATTACGAGGCCGAGCTGGCCTATATCCGCGAGATGGGCCGCGAATTCGCCCAGGAATTCCCGAAGATCGCCGGGCGCCTCGACCTTGCCAACACCGAGATCGCCGACCCGTTCGTCGAGCGTCTGCTGGACGGCTTCGCCTTCCTGACCGCCCGCATCCAGCTCAAGATGGAGGCGGAGTTCCCGACCTTCACGCAGTCGCTGCTGCACATGGTCTATCCGCATTATGCCGCCCCCACGCCATCGATGGCGATCGTCAACGTCACCCCGGCGGAGGCGCTCAGGAGCGCCCCGGCGGGCGTGGCGTTGCCGGCCGGGACCGAGCTTCGCAGCCTCCTGGGCACCGAGGACCAGACGAACTGCGTCTTCCGCACCGCCCACGACATGACGCTGCTGCCGATCGAGGTGGCGGAGGTCGAGTATATCGGCGCCGCCGCCTCGGTCGCGGCACTCAACCTGCCGGACGGGGCCGGGGCCAAGGCCGCGATCAGGGTGCGGCTGCGCGGCATGACCGGGCTGCCGATCGCCAAGATCGCGCTGGAGCGGCTGACGTTCTACCTTGGCGGCCCGGACCTCGCGCGGATGCGGCTGTATGAGCAGTTGGCCGCCCATGTCACGTCGATCGTCATCCGCCCCACGGAGCGCCCGGTGCCCTGGCACGAACGGCTGCCGGCCTCGGCCATCACGCCGAAGGGCTTCGAGCCGGAGGAGGCGCTGCTGCCGGCGCTGCCCGAGACGTTCGACGGCTACCGTCTGCTGCAGGAGTTCTATGCCCTGCCGGAGCGGTTCCACTTCTTCACGCTGGCCGGGCTCGACCGCGCCGCGATCCGCTGCCCCGGTTCCGAGATGGAGATCGTGATCCTGCTCGACCGGGCGGACCAGGCGCTGGCGGCCATGGGGCCGGATCACCTGGTGCTGCACTGCACGCCGGCCATCAACCTGTTCCCGCGCCGCAGCGACCGGGTGAACCTAGACGAGACGAAGGCCGAGCACATGGTGGTGCCGGACCGCATGCGCCCGCTGGACTACGAGGTGTTCTCGATCACCGGCATGGAGGGCTTCCCGGCCGATGGCGGCCCGGTGCAGCCGTTCTTCCCGTTCTACGCGGCGACCGACCTCAGCCGGAACCCGGGCCACCGCAGCTACTACATGATACGCCGGCAGCCGCACCTGATGTCGTCGCGCGCGCGGCAGCGCGGCCCGCGGTCGAGCTATCTGGGCCATGACCTCTATGTCTCGCTGGTCGATGCGGACAACGCGCCGGTGGCCGACACGCTGCGGCAGCTGGGGCTGGACCTGCTGTGCACGAACCGGGACCTGCCGATGTCGATGCCGGTCGGCAAGAAGCACACCGACTTCACCATCCTGGTCAACGCCCCGGTCGAAAGCGTGCGGTGCCTGGTCGGCCCCACGCCGCCCCGCCCCTGCCGCGGCGACGGGGAGCTGGCGTGGCGGTTCATCTCCCATCTGGGCCTGAACTACCTGAGCCTGACGGACAACGACAGCCACGAGGGTGCGGCGGCCTTGCGTGAGCTGCTGCGGCTGTATGTGCCGCCCAACGACACGCGGGCGGTGCGGCAGCTGGAGGGCCTGCTGGCGGTGGCGTCGGAGCCGATCGTGCGGCGCATCCCGGGCGCCGGGCCTGTTTGCGCCGGCCGCGGGCTGCAGATCAAGCTGACGATCGACGACACGCCGTTCGGCGGCGCCGGCGGCATCCTGCTGTCCGCCGTGCTGGACCGGTTCTTCGCCAAGTACGTGTCGATCAACGCCTTCACCGAGACGGTGATGCATGCGCCGGACCGCGGCCAGGTCATGCGCTGGCCGCTGCGGCTGGGCCGGCGGCCGGTGCTCTGATGCCAGACTCGCCCGAATCGTTCGCGCTGCAGCCGGCCCGCCGGCGCCAGGCGCTGCCCGACTCGGTCGCGGAGGCGCCATACCGGTTCGGCTTCCACGCCCTGCTGCGCATGCTGGAGGCGCGGCACCCGAACCAGCCGCGCCTGGGCCGCAGCATCCGCCCGAGCCAGGACCCCATCCGCCTGGGCCAGGAACCCGGCGTCACGCATGACCCGGCCTCGCTCGCGGGCCTCGAACCCGGCAAGGACGGCCAGCCGGACCGGCTGATCGTCCACCTGTTCGGCATGTTCGGCCCGGATGGCGCGCTGCCGCTGCACATCACCGAGATGGCGCGCGACCGGCAGCGCAACCAGGGCGACGCGACGCTGCGGCGCTTCATCGACCTGTTCCACCACCGCACCATATCGCTGTTCCACCGCGCCTGGGCCGACGTGCGGCCCACCGTCAGCTTCGACCGTCCGGACGAGGACCGGTTCGGCGACTACGTCGGCGCGCTGTGCGGCCTGTCGACGCCCGGGATGCGCGGCCGCGATGCGATGCCGGACCTGACGAAGCTGCATTTCGCCGGGCTGCTGTCGGGGCAGACGCGGCATGCCTCGGGGCTGGCGGCTATCCTGTCCGCGTTCTTCCACATGCCGGTGCGGGTCGAGACCTTCGTCGGCGGTTGGCTGACGCTGCCGGACAGCGACTTCACCCGGCTGGGCGGCGGCGCTGCCACTGCGTCGTTGGGCTCGACGGCGCTGCTGGGCAGCCGGGTCTGGAGCCGGCAGCACAAGTTCCGGCTGGTGTTCGGGCCGATCAGCCTGGTGGAGTACGAACGGCTGCTGCCTGGCGGCCTGAGCTTTCACCGCCTGGTGCCGATCGTGCGCAACTGGGCCGGCGACGCGCTGGCGTGGGACGTGAACATGGTGCTGCGCCAGAACGAGACGCCGGGCATCCGGCTGGGGCAGCAGGGCCGGCTGGGTTGGACCACCTGGCTGATGCCGCGGCGGCGCACGGACGATGCGGCGGACCTTTTCCTCGAAGCAGGGGCTGACAGCCACGCCGTGATGATCGACAACACCGAAACTCATTTCGAAACGAATGACGACACCATGATGGGGGAGCGCGTCGCATGACCGAGATCAGCCGGGCCGCATTGTTCGGGAAACTCAACCCGCTCGCCTATCGCGCCGTGGAGGGCGCGACCGTGTTCTGCAAGCTGCGCGGCAACCCGTATGTCGAGCTGGCGCACTGGCTGCACCAGATATTGCAGACGCCGGACAGCGACCTGCACCGGATCATCCGGCATTACGACCTGGAGGCGTCGCGGCTGGCCGCGGACCTTACGGCGGCGCTGGACAAGCTGCCGCGCGGCGCCACGTCGATCTCGGACTTCAGCCCGGTGATCGAGGAGTCCATCGAGCGCGCCTGGGTGTTCGCGACGCTGATGTACGGGGTGAACCAGGTCCGCACGGCGCACATCCTGCTGGGCATGCTGCGCACCACGGCGCTGCGGAACGCGCTGTACGCGACGTCCCGCCAGTGGGAGAAGATCAAGGCCGACGACCTGGCCGACGATATCATCGAGGTGCTGAAGGACTCGCCCGAGGCGCAGATGGCCGCCGCCGAAAGCGGCGCCGCCCCTGGGGAAACCAGCGGCGCCATCGCCCCGGCCGCGATGGGCAAGCAGGAGGCGCTGGAGAAGTTCTCGGTCGACCTGACGGCCCGCGCGAAGGAGGGCAAGATCGACCCGGTGACGGGCCGCGACGCCGAGATCCGCCAGCTGATCGACGTGCTGATGCGGCGGCGGCAGAACAACCCGATCCTGACCGGAGAGGCCGGGGTGGGCAAGACGGCGGTCGTCGAGGGCTTCGCGCTCCGCATCGCCCAGAACGACGTGCCGCCGCCGCTGATCGGCGTGCAGCTGCGGACGCTCGACGTGGGTCTGCTGCAGGCCGGGGCCAGCATGAAGGGCGAGTTCGAGAACCGGCTGCGCCAGGTGATCGAGGAGGTGCAGTCGTCGCCCACGCCGATCATCCTGTTCATCGACGAGGCGCACACGCTGATCGGCGCGGGCGGCGCGGCCGGCACCGGCGACGCGGCCAACCTGCTGAAGCCGGCGCTGGCCCGCGGCACGCTGCGCACCATCGCGGCGACCACCTTCGCCGAGTACAAGAAGTATTTCGAGAAGGACCCGGCGCTGACCCGGCGGTTCCAGGTCGTGCAGGTCGACGAGCCCGACGAGGAGAAGGCGATCGGCATGATGCGCGGCATCGCCGGCGCGCTGGAGAAGCACCACAAGGTGCTGCTGCTGGACGAGGCGATCGAGGCGTCGGTCCGGTTGTCGCACCGCTACATCCCGGCGCGGCAGTTGCCGGACAAGTCGGTGAGTTTGCTGGACACGGCGGCGGCGCGCGTCGCCATCAGCCAGCACGCCGTGCCGGCCGCGGTGGAGGACACGCGGCGGAAGATCTCATTGCTGGAAACCGAGCGCGACATCATCGGCCGGGAAGCAGCCGTGGGCATCGACGTCGGCGACCGGGGCACGAAGGTGGCGGCGAGCCTGGCGGAGTGCCATGAGCGGCTGACCGGGCTGGAGGCGCGCTGGGCGACGGAGAAGGGCATCGTCGACAAGGTGCTGGCGCTGCGGGCGGAGTTGCGGGAGGCCGGGCAGCCGGTCGATCCGCCGGCGGCCGATGCCGCGACGGCGCCGCCGGACCGCGCGGCGAAGCTGGCGGAGCTGACGGCGCTGCAGGCGGAGCTGGCCGCGCATCAGGGCGAGACGCCGCTGATCCTGCCCAGCGTGGACGAGCAGGCGGTGGCCGCCGTCGTGGGCGACTGGACCGGCATCCCGGTGGGCCGCATGGTCCGCAACGAGGCCGAGGCGGTGCTGAACCTGGCCAGCACGCTGGCCAGGCGCGTGGTGGGCCAGGACCACGGGCTGGAGATGATCGCCCGCCGGGTGCAGACGTCCCGCGCCGGGATGGACAACCCGGTGAAGCCCGTCGGCGTGTTCATGCTGTGCGGGCCATCGGGCGTGGGGAAGACCGAGACGGCGCTGACGATCGCCGAGGCGCTGTATGGCGGCGAGCAGAACCTGATCACGATCAACATGAGCGAGTTCCAGGAGGCGCATACCGTCAGCACGCTGAAGGGCGCGCCGCCGGGCTATGTGGGGTATGGCGAGGGCGGCGTGCTGACCGAGGCGGTGCGGCGGAAGCCCTATTCGGTCGTGCTGCTGGACGAGATCGAGAAGGCGCATCCGGATGTGCACGAGATCTTCTTCCAGGTGTTCGACAAGGGCGTGATGGAGGACGGCGAGGGCCGCTCGATCGACTTCCGCAACACGTTGATCCTGCTGACGTCCAACGTGGGCACGGACCTGATCATGGGCATGTGCCGCGACCCGGAGCTGATGCCGGAGCAGGAGGAGGTCGCGAAGGCGCTGAAGGAGCCGCTGCTGAAGGTGTTCCCCGCCGCCTTGCTGGGGCGGTTGATCGTCGTGCCGTACTACCCGCTGTCGGACGAGGTGATGCGCGGCATCATCCGGCTGCAGCTCGGCCGGATCGCGACGCGGATCACGTCGACGCGCGGGATCCCGTTCACGTACGACGACGCGGTGGTGGACCTGATCGCGAGCCGCTGCACGGAGCCGGAGAGCGGCGGCCGGATGATCGATTCGATCCTGACGAACACGATGCTGCCGGATATCAGCGGCGTGTTCCTGAACCGGATGCTGGCCGGGTCGCCGGCGACGAAGGTGCACGTGGGGGTCGATGCGGCGGGGTTCACCTACGGGTTCGAGTGAGGCGGCGGCGCCTGCACCGGGCAACGACGTCACCGCTGCGGTCGGCCGCCCCGTAGGGTGGAATGCACTCGCCTCGCATTCCACCCGTGCCGTTCTTGATGACCGTCGTTTGACGTCAGCAGTCTGGCGGCTGCGCCGCTGGCGCGTCTGGGGCGGCGCTCACGTCGGCGGGGGCCGCGTCGGCGGGGGCCGCGTCGGTTGGTGCGCCCGCGCCCGGATCCGCGGATGATGGATCGCCACCGGAGGCATCGTTCTGCAGTGCTTCGGGATGGTCCTGGACAAAGTCCTTTGCCATGTTGAGGAAGTCGCTACCCTTGTCCAGCGCCTCCTGGCCCAGGTCCTTGGCCTTCTGCTCGACGTCATCGACGGCCTTCTTGCACTCGTCGAGCAGTTCCTTGCCCTTGTCTTCGGCCTGCTGGCCCAGGTCCTTGGCCTTCTGCTCCACGTCATCGACGGCCTTCCTGCCCCGGTCGAGCAGGTCCTTGCCCTTGTCTTCCGCCTGCTGAGCCAGGTCCTTGGCCTTCTGCTCCACGTCGTCGACGGCCTTCTTGCCCCGGTCGAGCAGTTCGCCGCCCTTGTCCCAGGCCTGCTGGCCGAGCTGCTTCGCCTTTTCGGTGGCGTCCGGCCCCAAGCGCAACCCGCCGGGATCAGAAGCGGCCACCCCCCCGCCGCCGGCCGCCACCCCGGCGCCCCCCGACCCGGCCTTGTACTTCGAGCCCGGATCGCTCTGCTGCGCCAGGCCGGCGCCGCCTGTCGAGGCCTGCTGCGCGTGGGCGCCGGACCCACCGGTCTTGTGATGGGATGCTCCGCCGCCTGACTTGTGCCCGCCGCCGCCGGCGGGATGCGCCCCCGAGGGGTG
>JAYUCA010000211.1:0-5705 GCA_043740535.1 Rhodospirillales bacterium
CGCCGCGGCGGACCTTCTCGATGCGGGGTTGCACGTTGCCGCGGATCAGGGCGATCCGCAGGTCCGGGCGGGCGTGCAGCAGTTGCGCCTGGCGTCGCAGCGAGTTGGTGCCGATCACGGCGTGACGGGGCAGCAGGCCCAGCGGGTCCCCGGGGGTGGGGGCGGTGCACAGCGGGCCCAGGATCAGGGCGTCGCGGGCGTCCTCCCGCTTCAATGTGCAGGCCAGCACGATGCCGGGCGGCAGCTCCGTCTCGAGGTCCTTCAGGCTGTGCACGGCGAAGTCGATGCGGCCGTCCAGCAGGGCCTCGTGGATTTCCTTGCTGAACAGGCCCTTGCCGCCGATGTCGGCCAGGCTCCGGTCCTGCACGGCGTCGCCGGTGGTGCGGATGACATGCTCCTCGAACACCGCCTGGCCCTGGATGGGCAGGGCCAGCACGGGGCAGAACCGGGTCAGCAGGTCGAGGAAGATGCGGGTCTGGCGGCGCGCCAGAGGAGAGCCGCGGGTGCCGACGCGCAGCGGCAGGCTGCGGGCGTGGTGGGCGGCGGACGCGCCTGGGGCAGGGATGCTGGGAGAAAGCTGGGCATCGGGCATGGCGACGTCCTATGAGATCGGCGCCGGGATGGAAAGGGCAACGCAGGCGTGTGGACGGGTGGGCCGGTGCTCGGCATTGAATCTTCGTGCGACGAGACGGCGGCGGCGGTGCTGGACGCCGGCGGCGCCGTCCTGGCCGAGGCCGTGCTGAGCCAGCAGCAGGATCATGCGCGCTTCGGCGGGGTGGTGCCGGAGATCGCGGCGCGGGCGCATCTGGTGCATCTGCCCGGCATGGTGGCGGACGTGCTGGCGCGGGCCGGGGTGTCGGCCGGCGCGCTGGCCGGCGTCGGGGCCACGTGCGGGCCGGGCCTGATCGGCGGGCTGATCGTGGGGGCCGGGTTCGCGAAGGGGATGGCGCTGGCGCGGGGGCTGCCCTTCGTCGCGGTGAACCACCTGGAGGCGCATGCGCTGACGGCGCGGCTGCCGGGGCTGGTCGAGGGCGGGGCGGAATTCCCCTACCTGCTGCTGCTGCTGTCCGGCGGGCATTGCCAGTGCGTCGAGGTCGAGGGTGTGGGGCGCTACCGGCGGCTGGGCGGTACGATCGACGACGCGGTGGGCGAGGCGTTCGACAAGGTGGGAAAAATGCTGGGGCTGCCCTGGCCGGGCGGCCCGGCGCTGGAGCGGCTTGCCGAGGGCGGGACCGCCGCCAATCAACGATTTCCGCGGCCGCTGCTGGGGCGCCCGGGATGCGATTTCAGCTTCTCCGGGCTGAAGACGGCGGTCGCGCAGCGCGTCGCGGCGTTCCCGCAAGGCCCGCTGCCGCTGCAGGCGGCGGCCGACATCGCGGCCGGGTTCCAGGTGGCGGTGGCGGATGTGCTGGCGGACCGGGCGGCCAATGCGCTGCGGATGATGCCAGAGGCAAGGCTGCTGGTGGTCGCGGGCGGCGTGGCGGCCAACGGCGCGGTGCGGACGGCGCTGGCCCGCGCAGCGGCGGCGGGGGGCGTGGCGCTGGCGGCCCCGCCCGTGCGGCTATGCGGCGACAACGCCGTCATGGTGGCCTGGACGGCGATCGAACGGTTGCGCCTGGGGCTGATCGACGGGCTGGACATGGCCCCCCGGCCGCGCTGGCCGCTGGCGGAGATGACGGGAAAGGCCTAATCTGTCAGTGGTTCCCGAGGGATCGCCATGAACAAGCACATCGTCGCCCGCACGTTGTCCACCGAACGCGACCAGATCATCGACGAAGCTGGTCCCGATCACGCCCGGTATGTGGTGGACCGGGACGGCGCACCCTCTGTCGTGATCATGAGCCTGGGTGAGTATCAGCGCCTGACCCCGGACGGAGATTGGCTGGAGAAACTTTGGGCCGATGCGAAGTCGCGTGGGCTGGATAAAATGACCATGGAGGAGATCGACGAGGAGATCGCCGCCTATCGACCCGAGATGGCGGAAGCCGAAGCGAAGCGGTGATCCGGGTTGTCATCGACACGAATGTGCTGGCGTCTTCCGCAATATCTCCCGACGGCAATGAGGGACAGTTGCTTCGATGGGTCCGTTACAGGCAGTTGAAGGCCTGCGCGACGTCCCGCATCCTCGATGAGTATGCTGAGGTGTTGAGCAGAAAAAAATTCGGTTTTGCCAGGGAGCGAATGACCCCGCTCCTCGACTTCCTTCGCGCAGAATGCACGCTTATCGAGGCCGGGCAGTCCACCGTCCAGTCGCCGGACCCGGGCGATACGAAGTTCATCGCGTGCGCCCTCGTATCGGGGGCGTCCTATCCAGTGACCGGCAACCGCCGTCATTTTCCGGCGTCGTTCTACGGTGCGGCCAAGGTTCTCAACGCAGCCGAGTTGCCGAGACGCCTGAAACCGGCGCAGTAACCCCATGAACTACCGCCACGCCTTCCACGCCGGCAACTTCGCCGACTGCATGAAGCACGCGCTGCTGCTCGTGCTGCTCGGGCTGCTGACCCGCAAGGCGACGCCGATCTTCGTGCTCGACACCCATGCCGGCCGGGGCGCCTACGACATGCTGGGCGAGGCGCAGCGCACCGGGGAGTGGCGCAGCGGCATCGCCAAGCTGATCCCGCCGCCGCCGGCGCTGGAGTTCTACGTCGGCCTCGCCGAGCGCATCGGGCTGTACCCCGGCTCCCCGCAGTTCATCCGCGCCCGTATGCGGCCCGCAGACGCGCTGGCCTGCTGCGAGCTGCATCCCGCCGACCACGCGGCGCTGCGGCGGGTGTTCCGCGGCGACCAGCAGGTGTCGGTGCATCATCGCGACGGCTACGAGGCGATGCGCGCGCTGCTGCCGCCGGCGCAGCGCCGGGGGCTGGTGCTGATCGATCCGCCCTATGAGGCGCCGGGCGAGTTCGAGCGGGTCATCGTCTCCATGCTGGCCGGCGCCGCGCGGTTCGACCACGGCGTCTATGCCGCCTGGTATCCGATCAAGCACCGCAGCCCGGTCACCGCCTTCCATTCGGCGCTGAAAGCCTCCCGGCTGCGCGACATCGTCGCTGCCGAGCTGTGGCTGCGGGAGCCGACGGACCCCACCCGGCTGAACGGCTGCGGCCTGATCGTCCGCAACGCGCCCTTCGGGTTCGAGGCGGAGGCGGCGCCGATCCTGGAGGCACTGTGCACCGTCCTGGGAGAGGCCGGCAGCGGCACGGCCATGCTGCGGATCGCCGATGAGTAGCGTCGCGGTCGTGGGCGCCGGGGCCTGGGGCACGGCGCTGGCGATCCAGGCGCACCGGGCAGGGCGGCAGGTGACGCTATGGGCGCGGACGCCGTTCGCGGGCCGCATCAGCCCGCATCTGCCCGGATATCCCCTGCCGGACGGCATCGCTGTGACGGGCGTGCTGCCTGGCAACGGCGTCGATTCGATGATCCTGGCGGTTCCGGTCCAGCACCTGCGGGCGGTGGCGGCGCGGATGCAGCCGGCGGCGCCCGTGCTGGTGGTGGCCAAGGGGGTGGAGCGCGGCACCCTCCGGCTGCCCCTGGAAATCCTTGCAGACCTGCACCCTGGGGTCGAGGCGGCGGTGCTGACCGGGCCGAACTTCGCGCACGAGGTCGCGGCCGGGCTGCCGGCCGCGTCGGTGATCGCCGCGGCGGATGCGGGGCTGCGGACCCGGCTGATCCAGATGCTCGGCAGCCCCGGATTTCGCCTGTATGGCAATGACGACCCGGTGGGCGCGCAGCTCGGCGGGGCGGCGAAGAACGTCATCGCCATCGCCGCCGGGGCGGTGATCGGGGCAGGGCTGGGCGAGAACGCCAGGGCGGCCCTGATCACGCGCGGCCTGGCCGAACTGGGGCGGCTGGTGGCGGCGCTGGGCGGCCGGGCAGAGACGGTGACCGGGCTTTCGGGCCTGGGCGACCTGCTGTTGACCTGCACCGGCGCGTCCAGCCGGAATTTCCGCTATGGCCTGGCCGTGGGGCGGGGCGAGACCCCGGCTGCGGCGCTGGGGCACAGCGCGGGCGTGGTCGAGGGCGTCGCGACGGCGCCGGCGCTGATCGAACGGGCGGCCGGGCTCGACCTGCCGGTGTGCGCGGCCGTGGCGGCGCTGGTGGCGGGGCGGACCACGCTGCCCGAGGCGATCGCCGCGCTGATGTCCCGACCGGTCCGGGACGAATAGATGCTGCGCGGCTTCGTGACGGTCGGCGGCTGGACGATGGCCAGCCGCGTGCTGGGTTTCGCCCGGGACATGCTGATCGCCGCCCTCGCCGGCACGGGCCCCGTGGCGGACGCGTTCTTCGTGGCGCTGCGGGTGCCGAACCTGTTCCGCCGGCTGTTCGGCGAGGGCGCGTTCAACGCCGCCTTCGTGCCCGAATTCTCCGGCATCCTGACCACCGAAGGCCCCGAGCCGGCCCGGCAGTTCGCGCAGGAGGCCATCGCCGTGATGGCGTTCTGGCTGCTGCTGCTGACCGCGCTGGGCGAGGTCTTCATGCCGCAGATCATGGCGGTGCTGGCGCCCGGATTTGCCGAGACCCCCGGCAAGATGGAGCTGACGGTCGCGCTCGCGCGGATCACCTTCCCCTACGTGCTGCTGATCTGCCTGGCGGCGCTGCTGTCGGGCGTGCTGAACGGGCTGGACCGGTTCGCGGCGGCCGCGGCGGCGCCGATGGTGTTCAACGCGGTCTCGATCGCGGCGATGCTGCTGCTGACGCCATACCTGGCCACGGTCGGGCACTCGCTGGCCTGGGGGGTGACGATCTCGGGCGTGCTGCAACTGGCGCTGCTGGCCTGGGCGGTGCGGCGGTCGGGGATGCGGCTGCACATCCCGCGGCCGCGTCTTACGCCGCGGATGCGGACGCTGCTGCGGCGGATGGGGCCGGGGCTGGTGGGGGCCGGGGTCACGCAGCTGAACCTGGCCGTGGATGTGGTGATCGTCAGCTTCCTGCCGCCGGGCTCGGCCAGCCTGCTGTATTATGCGGATCGGGTGAACCAGCTTCCGTTGGGGGTCATCGGCACGGCGGTGGGCACGGCGCTGCTGCCGCTGCTGTCGCGCCAGGCGCGCGGCGGGCAGCACACGGAGGCGGTGGCGACGCTGAACCGGGCGATCGAGATCAGCCTGGTGCTGACCCTGCCGGCGGCGCTGGCCCTGGCGGTGGCGGGGCCGCCGATCATGCTGGTGCTGTTCGGACGCGGCGCCTTCGATGCCGAGAGCGCCCGGCTGGGCGCGCAGTCGCTGGCGGCCTACGCGGTCGGCCTGCCGGCCTTCGTGCTGCTGAAGGTGCTGGTGCCGGCGTTCTTCGCCCATGGCGACACCAGCACGCCGGTGCGGGTGGGCATGGTCGCCATCGCGATCAACCTGGCGCTGAACCTGCTGTTCATGGTGCCCCTGCAGCACGTTGGCCCGGCGCTGGCCACCAGCCTCTCGGCGCTGTTCAACGTCATCGCGCTGGGCGCGCTGCTGAGCCGCACGGGGCGGCTGGCGGTCGATGCGCGGCTGCGGCGCCGGCTGCTGCGGATGGCGCTGGCGGCCTTGGCGATGGCGGCGGTGCTGGTGGCCTTGCAGGGCTGGCTGACGCCGTATTTCGCCCGGGGCGAGGGTGCGATGCGGTTCATGGCCCTGGCTGCGCTGGTTGGATCCGGGATATTCGCCTATGGGTTGGCGGGCCAGGCGCTGGCGGCGTTCGACGGGCGGGAGCTGATCCGGGTGATGCGGCGCAAGGGCGGG
>JAYUCA010000212.1:0-4271 GCA_043740535.1 Rhodospirillales bacterium
GCGTCGAGGTTTATGATCTCGCGTCCGTCTCACCGATCATGCGTTCGTTCTCAAAGAACGTGCGTCGGACACCTGCTTCAGTCTCAGCTAATGTGCGTCAGAAAGTGACCTTGATTGCGCGTCGGGCCGTACATCATTGCGCGCCGCTACACTTATGCCGATGGCTTCAGTCAGGACCAACATCGCCTCGGACCCTTCGCCCCCATCAGGGAAAAGATTAAGCAGATGAATGCGGCACCGGCACCGGCCCCTCAAACGACGCCTTCGGCTACGAAGTGATGCGACCCTCCCTCGTGATCGAGCGCCTTGCGACAATCCGCGACGGCAGGACGATAGGATGATTGCCCATTATGCCGACCACGCTGCCAATGAACGCACGTATCTGGCCTGGGTGCGGACCGCAATCGCGGTGATGGCGTTCGGCTTCCTGGTCGAGAAGTTCGATTTGTTTTTAGAGGTGACATCAAGGACCCTGGTTGGGTCGCAGCCCGTCGCTTTGCACCGGGTTGTGGGCGACACCGCAGGGCTGCTGCTGATCCTGCTTGGTGGAGGCATGATCGTCGTGGCTACCCTGCGTTTCCGGCAGGTCGGTTTGGATATCGATGCACCTGAAGTTCGGTCGGCACGTGGCACCCGGATGGACCTTACGCTCGCCGCCTTGCTTCTCGGTTTGGACTCTACGCTGTTCACCTATTTGGCGTTCACCGTCGTTCGCCACATATGGCAGCTGGGGTCGTGCTCAGGGTCCGGCAACCGTCCGAGCCTGCAGGATTGAGGATGGGCAACGCTGCCATTCTCGTCGCAGCGATGCTGGTGGGCATGGCCGCCCACCGAAGGCTTTACGCACCCGCTATTCCGTCCATGTCCCGAGGAACCCGTCCATGAGCCCACTCCACACCATCGCCGCCGCCCTGTTCGCCGTCTCGTTACTGGCGGGGCCATCACATGCCCAGACTGCGGCGCTTGAGCTGACGATCGATCAGCCGGTCGCGATGAAGGCGTCGAAGGTGGTGTTCAACATGAGCCAGCTGACCCTGGCCGGCGACCAGTCGGTCGGGCTGACGCACATGAAGCTCATGCTGCAGAATTACAAGGCGCAGAACGTGCCGCTGCAGATCGTGGCTGTGTTCCATGGGGCGGCCGGTTACATGATGCTGAACGACACCGCGTACAACAAGGCGCGCCGGGTCGAGAAGGGCAATCCCTACAAGGATGCGATTGCGGCCCTGCAGGCCGATGGCGTGCAATTCGAGGAGTGCGGCCAGACGGCGCGGACCAATGGTTGGGTCAACGCCAACCTGCTGCCGGGCGTGAAGGTGAACACGGGCGCGAACCTACGACTGGTGCAGCTCATGCAGGACGGGTTCATGCCGTTGCAGCCGTGACGGGGCGGCGCTGAAACGTCGTGCCTGACGCATTGCGTTCCTGGGCCGCCTGCAGCGATGGTACCGCATGTCGATTTTCCGCTCTGTGTTGCCCGGGGATCATGACGCCCCCTCCGTGTTCCAGCCCGACCATCTCTTGCGCGAGGCGCGCCGCCAGAAGCGGCTCCCGGAGCGTGACGTGCCCGGCATCTGCGTGCTCGATCCCGACGGCGACCTGGTCCGACACCTGCGGGCAACAGGGCAGGGGCGTCCCAGCCCGGGTTGGGCCTGCTACCACACCGACCTCGTCGAGTTCATGCTGGCGGAGGGCACCATGGCGGGCGTGGTGGGTTGCGCGGTGGGTGCACCGTTCGCCGCGCTGGTGGCCGAGCAGCTGTCCGCCTCGGGATGCCGGTTCCTTGTCAGCGTCACCTCCGCCGGGCGCATTGCCGACCTGGGCGCACCGCCCTACGTAGTGCTGATCGACCGGACGCTGCGAGACGAGGGCACGAGCCTGCACTACGTGCGGCCCGGGACCGAACCGTTCATGCCCGCGCCCAACCCGGCGCTCATCTACCGCATCGAGACTGCCCTGCGCCGCGCCTTCCCTCATCCCGACGACGTCGCCCTGCATCGCGGCGCCACCTGGACGACTGACGCACCCTATCGCGAGACGGAGGCTGCGATCGCCCACGCCAAGAGCTTCGGGGTATTCGCGGTGGAGTGGAAGCGGCGCCGCTCTATGCGCTCTCCACGGCCCGAGGCTTCCCGATCGTCTGTCTGGCCCACGTCACCAACACGATGGGGCAGCAGGAGGGCGACGATTTCGAGAAGGGCGAGGCCGGCGGCTCCCTGACGGCGATGCGGGTCATCGAGGCGGCCGCCCGTGCCTTCCAGCAGGAGCCTTCCCCATGAAGACCGACCCGTTCAACGACGGCTTCGCCTTCCTGCTTGGCAACACGCCGGACCACGAGTCCCTGGGCGCATTGCGCTCTCTCTTCGTCGCCATATTCGCAGCGCTATTGATTGCAAGCGCCGTGATCGCCCGGGTGAGCTGGCGCCAGGACCCGACGCAACGCACGGCGGCCCATCTTTGGACCCTGCTGTTCCGCGTGCTGATGGGCTGCATGTGGTTCCAGGGCGCGATATGGAAGCTGCCGCTGCCGGTCTCGGGGGGCCTCCAATACTGGACCGGACAGATGGCTGACAACGCCGCCTTTCCGTTCTATGGCCGGCTCGTGCGCGACCTGATTTTGCCGAACATGGCGATCTTCGACCCGCTGGTGCTGATCGTCGAGCTGGGCTTGGCCGTAAGCTTCATTCTGGGCATCGCGGTGCGACCCGTGGCGGCGTTGGGCGTGCTGTATGCCCTGGGGCTGTGGATCGGCCTCTACCGCCACCCGGCGGAATGGCCTTGGGAGTACATCTTCATCGCCATCGTGCAGGGCCAGTTCGCTGTGCACCAGGCCGGACGCAGCCTTGGGATCGACGCCCTCCGCCGGCGGTCGGCTCGGCCGTGACCGGGCTGCCGGTGGAATTCTGGGAGACGCGATTCCAGGAGGGCCGCACGCCGTGGGAGCGGGGCACGCTCAATCCGGCCTTTCTGGATTGGCGGGCAACTGGTGCGCTTGAACCCTGCCGGGTCCTGGTGCCGGGGGCCGGCAAGAGCCCGGAACCCGCCGCCTTCCTCGCGGCCGGCTTCGACGTCGTGGCGCTCGACCTCGCGGAAAGCGCGGTGCTTGATCAACAGGCGCGTCTGGGCGCGGAGCGCGCCGTCCAGGGAGACGTGACACTCTGGCAGCCCGACACGCCGTTCGACGCGATCTATGACCAGACCTGCCTGTGCGCCCTGCCGCCTCCGCTCTGGCCCGCCTACGAGGCACGGCTCCGCACCTGGCTGCGCCCCGGCGGCCGGTTGTTCATCCTGTTCATGCAGACGGGGCGGGAGGGCGGTCCTCCTTTCGACTGTCCACTGCCTGCGATGCGCGACCTGTTCTCCGGCTGGGCATGGCCGGACGCGCTGGGGCCGTCGCTCCCGCATGGGCTCGGCGGTCAGGAACAGCCTGTCGTGCTAACCGGTTTAATTCATCAAGGTCGTCAGGAGTGTGGCGACCACAAGACGGCTCTTTAACCGGAGGTCGTGGTCAATAGACGTTCGTCGGTCCCGTTCTGGCCCGTTGGATCGTCTCGGTCGCTGGTGGGCGTTCGGGGTTAATCGGCAGGGGTGAGATGCGGGGCAATCCGCCCCGTCGGTCACAGACTGAGACGAGGCATGCGCGTCAGCGACAACGTGAACGGCACCTAGTCTAGCGTTGCCCGTGGCAGATGCAAGCGAACCTTCGTCTTCAAGACCTCAATCCGCACCGCCAGCTTGATCAAACGAAGCCGCAGCGTGTCGAACTGAGCGACCCGCCGGCGCGAGCGACGCGGTATCAGCGTGCGCAGGCTCCACATCAGCCAGTAGGCGCCAACATGCAGGAACAGGCGGAACTGATTGGCGCTGGCGCGGCAACACGACGTGCGATCGGCGCCAAGGTGGGTTTTCCAGGCCTTGATATGATTCTCCGCCTGACCCCGCGCGCAATAAATGTCCTGGTAGACAGTGCGGCCGGACACCCCGCTGAGGCTGGTGACGATGAAGCGCGTGTCGGTGCCCTGCGGCCCGGTGTCAACGGCGGTCGCATTCCAGGCCAGCGTGGCGGAGTAAAAGCAGGCCAGTGCCGTCGTAGTGGGAGGTCCGGTAGCAACGGAGCCGAAAGTGCGTTTCAGCTCCCAGACGGTCACGCTTGTAACTGCTCAACCCGCCGGCAGTATGGTTTGTCCGCGCAATGTCGCGTTGATTGCCTGATATGCGTCCATGCCACGCCGCTTTGCGGTGCCGATGACGGATCGGAAGCCGGCGTAGAA
>JAYUCA010000213.1:0-6575 GCA_043740535.1 Rhodospirillales bacterium
TTTCCTGAGCCTCGTCCGGATCACGGCGCAGCCTAGATAAGCCGTTTCTTTCGGCGCGGCGATCCAGGGGCCGGGAGCAGTGGATGCGGCCCCTGGATCGCTTCGCCAAGCGGCTCGCGATGACGGAGATGGGGCGGGTCGCGATGACGGCGATGGGGCAGCTCGCGATGACGAAGATGGGGCAGTCGCGACGACGGCGATGGGGCGGCTCGCGATGGCGGCGAATTGGGAGACGGTCATGGGCCCATGGCCCTGGTATGATGCATAGGTTCGGCGAAAGGGGCGGATGATGCTACGCTTTTCCGCCCTACGCGGTGGCTCTGCCGATCTCTCGACGGATCGCGACGATCATGCCCATGGGCGCACCGTTTGCGTCACGCACCGCGCGTTACCGCCGCAACAGCGCATCTTTCGCCTGGTTCACCCGCGACGCCAGCCAGTCGCTGCCGCCGCCGTCCGGGTGGGCGACGCGCATCAGCCGGACCCAGGCGGCCTTGATGTCGCTGTCCGACGCGCCGTCCTGCAGGCCCAGCACGTCCAGCGCCTCCGCCCGGCTCATTGGCACGCCCGATGCAGGGCGGCTGGCGCCGAAGCGGGATGCGCCCTTGCCCTCCATCCACCAGGTCCACGCCAGCGGCATCAGCAGGATCAGGCCGGAAAACGCCGCCATGCCGCGCCCGGTCAGGAACAGCATTGCCGCGAGGCTGAGCCCGGCCAGCGCCGCAACCCAGGCCAGCATCGTCTTGACGGTGCCGATCCGCGCGCGTGAGAAGGCGCTGGCCGCCCACATCAGCACGCCCAGCGCCGCCAGACCCATCCCCAGGACGAACACGGCGCCTGCCCGGGCCGCTACCCGGCCTTGTCCGCCAGCTGCGCCTCCTGCGCCGCCACCGCGCTGACGTTCACGATGCCCCGCGCCGTGACGCTCGAGACCAGCACATGCACCGGCTTCGACATGCCCAGCAGCAGCGGCCCCACCGGCAGGCCGTCGGCGACCGCCTTGACCAGGTTGAAGGCGATGTTGGCCGCATCCAGCGTCGGCATCACCAGCAGGTTCGCCACCCCGTCCAGATGGCTGTCCCGCACTATCCGCTCCCGCAGGCTCGGCACCAGGGCGATGTCCGGATGCATCTCGCCATCCACCTCAAGCTCCGGCGAGCGCGCCCGGATCAGCGCCAGGGCCGTGCGCATCTTGCGGGCGCTGGCGCTGTTGCTGCTGCCGAAGCTCGAGTGCGACAGCAGCGCCACCTTCGGCGTCACGCCGAAGTTCCGCACCGCCTCGGCGGCCAGCACGGTCATCTCGGCGATCTCCTCGGCCGTCGGGTCGACGTTCACGTGCGTGTCGCAGACGAAGATGTTGCCGGCGCCGGTGATCAGGGCGCTCAGCGCGAAGATGCGGCACACATCGGCGCGCTTGGGGATGATCGGCATCAGATAGGTCATGTGCCGCCACCAGTCGCCGGTGCCGCCGACGATGGCGGCGTCGGCGTGGCCGGACTGCAGCAGCATCGCCGCCGCCACCGTGCTGCGCCGCATCAGGCGCCGGGCCGCCGCATCCGGGGGCACGCCGCGGCGGCCGACCAGGTGCTGGTAGGTTTCCACCAGCGGGTCGAACACGTCGTGGTCCGCCTCCGGGTCCAGGATGCGGACGGCGTCGCCCAGCTTGAGGCGCAGGCCCATCTCCCGCACCTTGCGGGCGATCTCGTCGCGCCGGCCGATCAGGATCGGTTCGGCCAGGCCGTCGTCGACGATCGTCTGCACCGCGCGCAGCACGCGCTCGTCGGCGCCCTCGGCGTAGACGATGGTCTGCCGGTCCTGCTTGGCCGACTCGACGACCGGGCGCATGAGCTGGCCGGAGCGGAACACGAACTTCTCGAGGTCGCGGCGATAGGCCTCGAAGTCGGCGATCGGCCGGGTCGCGACGCCCGATTCCATGGCGGCGCGGGCGACGGCCGGGGCGATCTGCAGGATCAGCCGCGGATCGAACGGCTTGGGGATGATGTATTCCGGCCCGAACACCGGGGCGGCGCCGCCGTATGCGGCCGCCACGACCTCGCTGGCCTCGACGCGGGCCAGCTCCGCCGTCGCCTCCACGGCGGCCACCTTCATCGCCTCGTTGATCTCGGTGGCGCCCACGTCCAGGGCGCCGCGGAAGATGAACGGGAAGCACAGCACGTTGTTGACCTGGTTCGGGTAGTCCGTGCGGCCGGTCGCGACGATGGCGTCCGGCCGGGCGGCGCGCACCAGTTCGGGCATGATCTCGGGGTCCGGGTTCGCCAAAGCCAGGATCAGCGGCTTCTCGGCCAGCAGCGGCAGCCATTCGGGCTTCAGCACGTTCGGCGCCGACAGGCCCAGGAAGATGTCGGCGCCTTCCAGGACCTCGCCCAGCCCGCGCGCGTCCGTGCGCCGCGCATAGCGGGCCATGTTCGGCGGCATGTCCGGCTCCCGCCCGGCATAGACGACGCCCTTCACGTCAGTCAGCGTCACGTTGCCGACCGGCAGCCCCATCGTGACCAGCAGATCGACGCAGGCGAGTGCGGCGGCCCCGGCGCCCGAGGTGACCAGCTTTGCCTGCTCCAGCGTCTTGCCCTGCAAGGTCAGCCCGTTGCGGATCGCGGCCGACACGATGATGGCGGTACCGTGCTGGTCGTCGTGGAACACCGGGATCTTCATCGTGGCGCGCAGCCGCCGCTCGATCTCGAAGCACTCGGGCGCCTTGATGTCTTCGAGGTTGATGGCGCCGAAGGTGGGCTCCAGCGCGGCCACCACGGTGCAGAACAGGTCGGGGTCCTCCGCATCGACCTCGATGTCGAACACGTCGATGCCGGCGAACTTCTTGAACAGGACGGCCTTGCCCTCCATGACCGGCTTGCCGGCCAGCGCGCCGATGTTGCCCAGGCCCAGTACCGCGGTGCCGTTGCTGATGACGGCCACCAGGTTGCCGCGGGCGGTGTAGTCGCGCGCCGTGTCCGGGTTGGCCTTGATCTCGAGGCACGCCGCCGCCACCCCCGGCGAATACGCCAGCGCCAGATCCCGCTGCGTGGCCATGCGCTTCGTGGGCTCGACCGACAGCTTACCGGGCGTCGGCAACCGGTGGTAATCCAGCGCAGCCTTGCGGAAATCCTCGTCCATCGTCACGTCCCCTCCGTTGCCTGCACGATTGATCCAGCCTCGCCTGGAACGCAATGGGAGGCAGCGTGGGTTTCGGTGCGGGCGCACGCTTCTTCCACATACGTCATCCCCGGGCCTTTCTTGACCCGGGGATGACGTCACGAGGCGAGCGTGTCTCTCAACACACGCCAGGGTGTCAGGCGGCGGGGGCAGCCTCCGCGGCGTGGCTCTCCAGCCGATCCTTCAGCGCGTCGAAGTTCCGCATCGACTGCTGGTGCAAATACAGCAGCTCCAGCTCGTCCGTCTGCACCAGCTCCGCCAGCGTCTCGGCCGGCAGCCCCTTCAGCTTCGCCCGGCTGACCGCCATGAAGCCGCCCAGCGACAGCTTGGCGCCCGAGCCCTGCGTGATCATCGCCTGCATCGGCTCCAGCAGGTCCAGCTCCTTCAATTTCTTGCAGAACGCCTGGGTGCGGATCGACTGGGCCTGGAATTCCTGCATGAACTTCAGGATGTTCTCGACATAGGTGCTTGGCTCGCCGTTTTCATTGAACAGCGCCTGGCCGCGGCCCTCGCGGTTGAAGCCCGGGAACTGCTCGTCGACGCACAGCAGGAACCGGTCCTCGCTTTGGGAGAACACGAACGGGTAGCGGCGCAGGAATGCCGGGATGTAGCGGCCGCCCCAGGCGCTGTCCTTGGCCAGGAACAGGTTCTCGTGGTCGCGCAGGCCCAGGATCACGGCGGGCATGACCTCGTCGCCGGCGCCGGCGAACACGATCACATACTCGCTGGCCGCGTTGGCGAACTCCACGGCCATCAGCGGCACGGAGTTGACGTCGTCGCTGAAGCCATAGGTCGGGTTCGTCTCGATGAAGCAGTCGCCGTGGCTGGCCCGGGACACCGGGACTGCGCTGTTATAGATCAGAAGCTGTTTCGTCATGCCAGTCCCCAACGCCAGCCCTCCGAGGCCGGCCTGTTTGTTACGCCGTGCGTGGCAACCGGGGTCTTACACCAGCAGCGCATCCGGCGCACGCGCCGAGTCCTGGGCCGTTGTCCAGGCGGGCCGATTGCGGACGCCAGGGCATTGCATGTTAGGAAATCCGGGTTACGAAGACGAACCCGAGCAGGACATGGTTGCTGGTATGAGCGAAACCGGGCGCAAGGCCCTTTTGGTCGTCACCGACCAGGATCGGCGCGGCAGCACGACCGCACCCTTCATGAAGGCGATCGAGGCCGGCGGCATCACGCTGATCCAGCGGGACTTCCCGTCGCTGGACCGGTTGGCGGAGCTGATCGTGTCGATGCGGAAAGAGATCGACTGCGTCATCCTGGCCGGCGGCGACGGCATGATGAGCGCCGGCGCCATCGCGTTGCGCGACAGCCACCTGCCCCTGGGCATCCTGCCGCTGGGGCCCCGCACGGAGCTGGCGCGGCGCCTGGGCCTGCCCGCCGACCCGGACGCCGCGGCCAGGATCATCCTGGACGGCCACACGCGCTCGCTGGACCTGGGCAGCGTCAACGGCCGCCCCTTCTTCAGCGCAGCAAGCGTCGGCCTGACGATCCAGGACAGCCGCATGCTGGGCCGGGCCACGCAGTCGCGGCTGGGCTGGCTGGGCTTTGCCTGGCGCGCCTTCCGCGTCGCGCTGCACATCCACCGCTTCAGTTGCATCATCCGCTGCGGCGGGATCGTCCACCGGGTGCGAACCATCCAGGTGACGGTCGGCAACGGCAACATCTATGCGGGGGGCATGGCAGTCCGGCCCGAACCCGAAACACATGACCCGGTCCTGGATGTGTGCAGCCTAGAGGTCGGGTCGCGTTGGGACCTGCTGTTCATGCGCGACACATTCAGCATGCCGGACCCGGCGGACCTGCCCGAAATCCGCATCGTGCGCAGCCAGGTGGTGGAGGTCGTCACCCGCCTGCCCCTGCCCATCACCGCCGACGGCGAGATCGTGACCGTCACCCCGGCCCGATTCAGCATCCTGCCCGAGGCCGTGCAGGTCTACACGCCAGCGCCACCAACCGTGAAACCAGAACAAACCTGATAAAGGAGGATACCGTGGCAGGTCTTTACTTCGAGCAGTTCCAGGTCGGCCAGGTGTTCGACCACGGCCCGACCCGCACCGTCACCGAGTTCGACAACGTGCTGTTCAGCAGCCTGACGATGAACCCGCAGCCGCTGCACCTGGACGAGGAGTTCGCCAAGGGCACCGAGTTCGGCCAGCGCCTGGTCAACAGCCTGTTCACCCTGGGGCTGCTGATCGGCATGACGGTCAACGAAACCACGCTGGGCACGACGATCGCCAACCTGGGCATGACGAAGGTGGAATTCCCCAAGCCCGTGTTCCACGGCGACACGATCCGCGCCCGCACCACGGTGCTGTCGCTGCGGGCGAGCAAGTCACGCCCAGCCGCCGGCATCGTCGAGTTCGAGCATCACGCGATCAACCAGCGCAAGGAGCTGGTGGCGATCTGCGTGCGAAGCGCGTTCATGCACCGCCTGCCGGCGTAGACGGGGGACCGCGTCAAGGCTGCCCAGGCCCAACCCGCGGCCGTGCCTGCCGTCATCGGCGCCTGCGGCTCGCCCTGCGCCTCCCATCCCGCTTGATTCCGCAACCGCGAACACTTTAGCCTGGGGGTCATGACCCGAGACCGCCTCGCCCCCGCCGTGTTCGGCATCGTCCTCTATCCCTCGGTGGAGCCGATCGATCTCGGCGCGACCTACGGCGTACTGTCCATGGCGCGCCGCCTGCTGCCGGGCGTCCGCGCCGTCACCCTGGCGGCGCAGCCGGGCGACGTGGCGCTGGCCGGCGGCGTGCGGGTCAGCGTCGACCACACGCTGGACGCGGCGCCATTCCTGGATGTGGCCATCGTCACCGGCGGCGCCGGCTGGCCGCAGGCGTCCGAGGACCCCGTCATGCTCGTCTTCCTGCGCCGCCGCCCCGCCGCCATCGTAGCGTCCGTGTGCACCGGCGCGCTGATCCTGGCCGCCGCCGGGCTGCTGCAGGGCCGGGCGGCCACCACGCGGCGGAGGGCGCTGGGCGCCGAGGCGCAATCTCCGCTCTCCCGCCTGCCGGGCGGCTGCGAGGCGACCGTGGTGGACCACGGCGACGTCGTGACCGGCGGCGGCGTCACGCTGTCCACCGACACGACGCTGCATCTGCTGGCCCGGCTCTATGGGCTTCCCGCCGCCGAGGACGTCGCCCGCGCCATCGAATACGACCGCGCCTGGGCCGCCAACCGCGCCGCCCTGGGCGCCATCGAACCGCATGCGAGGGCCGCATGAGCCGCGAAGTCCGCAACAGCGTCTGCCCGCACGACTGCCCCAGCACCTGCGCGCTGGAGGTCGACGTGCACGACGGCGCCCGCATCGGCACGGTGCGCGGCGCGAAGGACAACACCTACACCGCCGGCGTAATCTGCGCGAAGGTCGCCCGCTATGCGGAGCGCATCCACAACCCCGA
>JAYUCA010000214.1:0-6653 GCA_043740535.1 Rhodospirillales bacterium
GGGCGCAGGGCTTCCCGGCCCATGAACATGTTCGCGCTGGGGCTGAGGTCCTGGCAGACGGACAGATCCTGGTAGACCGTCTCGATCCCGATCGCATGCGCATCGGACGGGGAGCCGAAGGTGACGGGCTTGCCGTCGATCCGCAACTCGCCGGTGGTGGGGCCGTAGACGCCGGACAGGATCTTCACCAGCGTGCTTTTCCCGGCCCCGTTGTCGCCGATCAGCGCGGTGATCTCGCCGGCATGGGCGTCGAAATCGACGCCGCGGAGCGCCTCGACATGGCCGAAGCGTTTCGTGATCGCGCGGGCCTGCAGGATCGGCTGAGGTCTTTCGATCGATGCGGCCGATTCTGACATGCGCGTTCCCCTGGCGCACTCTTGCAAACGTGGGGATAGGCTGCAATCACTTTCCGCATTCGATTGCGGAAACTGATTTCTGGCCGATAACCGGTCTCTTCGACGACGACCCGTGATCGCGAGCCGCCCTTGCGGCGTGGCGATCCAGCGGCCGAACGCAGGGCTTGGGCCGAGAGCGGTGCATGCGGCCCCTGGATCGCTTCGCCAAGTGGCTCGCGATGACGGTGGTGGAACGGCCCGCGATGACTACTTTCATACACAGGGCCCGCCGAAGGCCGGCGCCGAACTCGCGATGACCGCGATGGGAAAGAGTCATGGCCGCAGAGCCATGGTATTACCCACCCCATGCCCGCAAACCTGATCGCCGCCACCGTCCGCTTCGCCGCACGCCGCCCCGTCCTCGTCATGCTCGCCGCCCTGCTGCTTGGCGCCGCATGCGCCTGGATCGCCGCCACCCGCCTGGCCGTCACCACCGACGTCAATCAGCTGTTCTCCGCCTCGCTGCCCTGGAAGCAACGCGAAACCGAGCAGAAGCGCCTTTTCCCCCAGTTCGAGGACCTCCTCGTCGCCGTCGTCGACGCCGACAGCCCCGAGGCCGCCGACACGACCGCCGCGGGCCTGCTGGACGCCATCAAGTCGAACCCGCATTTCCGCACCGCCCGCCGTCCCGACGCCTCGCCCTTCTTCGACCGCAACGGCCTGCTGTTCCTCGACCAGGACGTGCTCGAAAAACTGCTGAACCAGACCATCGACGCCCAGCCCTTCCTCGGCCAGCTCGCTGCCGACCCCAGCGCCCGCGGCCTGTTCGCCGCCCTCTCGCTGGTCGGCATGGGCGTGGAGCGGGGCCAGGCGGACCTCACCCCCTTCGCCGAGCCGCTGCGGGGCTTCGACGCCGCCCTGCGCAGCGCCGTGTCCGGCGCGCCGAAGCCGCTGTCCTGGCAGCGCATGCTGTCCGGACCTACGGCTGACCTCGGCGGACCCTTCCGCTTCGTGCTGGCCCAGCCCCGCCTCGACTACGGCGCCCTGCAGCCCGGCGCGGCGGCCACCGAAAGCCTGCGCGCAGCCATCGCCAGTCAGGAGTTCGTCCGCAGCGGCCAGGCGCATGTCCGCATCACCGGGGCCGTCGCCCTTTCCGACGAGGAGTTCGCGACCGTCGCCCAGGGCGCCGTCGCCGGACTGATCGGCAGCACGATGGTCGTCGTGATCTGGCTGGCGTTCGCCGTCCGCACCTGGCGCCTGATCGTGCCGATCCTGCTCACCCTCGCCCTCGGCCTGCTGTTCACCACCGGCTTCGGCACCCTGACCAGCAGCCCGCTGAACCTGATCTCGGTCGCCTTCGCCATCCTGTTCGTCGGCATCGCCGTCGATTTCTCCATCCAGTTCAGCGTCCGCTACCGCGAGATGGCGGCCCTGCTGCCGGACCCGGTCGCCGCCCTCGAAGCCGCCGGGCAGCGTGCGGGCCGGCAGATCATGATCGCCGCCGCCGCCACCTCGGCTGGCTTCCTGGCCTTCGTGCCCACCGATTTCCTGGGTGTTGCCGAGCTTGGCCTGATCGCCGGCGTCGGCATGCTGATCGCCTTCGCCTGCACGCTGACCGTGCTGCCCGCTGCCATCATGCTGTTCCGCTCCCGCGCCGGCCGCATGGCGGGTGAGGCCGGGTTCCCCTGGGCCGCCCCGCTCGACCGCGCCGTCGCCCGCGCCCGCATTACCGTGCTGGCGGCCTTTGCCGTGCTCGCCGTCCTCGGCCTCGTCGCCCTGCCGCAGCTCCAGTTCGACAGCGACCCGCTGCACACCAAGAACCCCGACACCGAGGCGATGCGCACCCTGGAAGACCTCGCCGCCAATCCGCTGACGGACCCCTACACCATCGATGTCCTGGTGCAGGACGCCGCCGCCGCCCGGTCCGTGATCGCCCGGGTGCAGCACCTGCCGATCGTCGCCCAGGTGGTGTCGCTCGAAAGCTTCGTCCCGGTCGATCAGGCCCCGAAGCTTGCCCTGATCGCCGACGCCGCCTCGCTCCTGGCGCCCACCCTGGCGCCCCGCACGCCTGCGGCGCCCGTCACCGCCTCTGACCTGCGTTTGGCCGCCCAGACCGCGAGCGCCCAGCTTGCCCGCGCGCTGCCGCGTCTGCCGCCCGGCCATCCGCTGGCCTCCATCGCCGCCACGATCAAGCAGCTCGAAACCGTCCCCGACCCCGTCCTGCTCGCCGCCAACGCCGCCCTGACCCGCTTCCTGCCCATGCAGCTCGACCGCCTGCGCCTCGCATTGCAGGCGGGCCCCGTCGATCTTGCCGCCGTCCCGCCCGATATCGCGGGGGACTGGGTGCTGCCCGATGGCCGCCGCCGGGTCCAGATTTCGGGCAAGCTCGACCACGCCGGCAACGAGGGGCTGCGCCGCTTCGTGGACCAGGTCCGCACGGCTGTCCCCGAAGCCGGCGGCTCCGCTGTGACGATCGTCGAGACGGCCAACACCATCATCCAGGCCTTCACCCACGCGGCGATCGGCGCCTTTGCCGCCATCGTCGTCATCCTCGTGCTGGCGCTCCGGCGGCCCACCGATGTGCTGATGGTGCTGGCCCCGCTGCTGCTGTCCGGTCTGGCCACCGTGCTGGCGGCCGTGCTGCTGCCGCTGCCGCTGAACTTCGCCAACGTCATCGCCCTGCCGTTGCTGCTCGGCGTCGGCGTGTCGTTCAACATCTATTTCGTGATGAACTGGCGCGCCGGGGAGCGTGCCCCGCTCGCGTCGCCGACCGCCCGGGCCGTCGTGTTCTCCGCCCTGACGACCGGGACGGCCTTCGGCTCGCTGGCGCTGTCCGCCCATCCCGGCACCTCCAGCATGGGGCGCCTGCTGCTGCTGAGCCTGCTGTGCACGCTGCTTGCCAGCCTTGTGTTTGTGCCAGCCTTACTCGCCACAATCCAACCACACCGCAGTGCGACAAAGGATGACGCCAGGCGCTGATCCGGTTGCCCGGCGGGAGTTTACGCTTCGATGGCCTTCATGCGTACTGGCTTGATCATCGCCGCCCTGCTCGTCGCCTGGGTGGCGTTCCGGACTGAAGGGTTCGCGCACGTCCCGCCCCCGGCGCCCATGCCGGCCGCAGCGGCTCAGGCCGCCCCATAGGTCGTCTGCGACACCCCGGCCTCGGCCAGGGCGTCGCGCACCCGCGGGCTCAGCAGCGCTTCAAGCTCCGCCTCGTGCTCGTAATCCGGCATCAGCCGGGCCAGCCGCGCGTCCCGCCACGCCGCCGGATGCAGATACACCTCGCTCAGCCCCGGCGGCAGGTTCGGGATCAGCCGCACCAGGCGGTCGGTCGTCATGTGGCCCGACCACGCGATCCCGAACACGTTGTCGTTGACCTCGATGCCTGCCTGCAGCGCACGGCTCCGCAGCATCGACGACCACAGGTTCAGCATTCGCCCACCCACGCCCACGATCGTCCCCGCCCGCCGCAGCGGCCCGGCCGGCTCCCGCGGGATGCGCAGCGCCGGCAGCCCGAACTCCCGCCCGACCTCGATCAGATAGCGCCCGACCGTCGGATGCATGTGCATGTGCTTGTGCGCGTTGGCATGATCCAGCCGCAGCCCGGTCCGCGCAAAGGCCGCGAACTGCGACCGGATCTCAGACGCCAACTGCCGCCGTTGCTTCGGCCGGAAATAGTAGTCGACCGAGGCCCCGAACTGGTCCGACGGGAAATCCCCGGCCGCGTCCACCAGGCCGCGGACGGCGCTTGGCCGCACCGACGACCCCTCGATGACCACGACATGCAGGCCCACCCGCAGCTGCGGCAGCTCCTTCGCCCGGCGCACCGCATCGGCCGCCGCCGCCCCCGATATCATCAGGCTGGCCGTCGTCAGCACGCCATCGCGGCATGCGCGTTCGACCGCCTCGTTCACGCCCTCGGATAGCCCGAAGTCGTCGGCCGTGAAGATAACTCGCCGATCTGCCTTCAAGGCGGCCGCTCCGTGAGCTACGCGGCCTTGTGGCGCTCCCGCAGGAACTGGAAGAACTCCACCCCCTCGCGCAACCGCCGCTTCATCATCTGCGGGCTGCGGATCATCTCGCCCACGATCGAGGCGATCTTCGGCGCGCGGAAGTAGAACCGGCGATAGAACGCCTCGACATTGTCGAAGATTTCCGTGTGCGTGAGGATGCCCGGGTAGTGCAGCGGGGCGATCTGCACGCCCCGCTCGTCGATCAGCTCGGCATTCGCCGCGTCCAGCCACCCGTTCTCGACCGCCTGGTTGTACAGGAAGGTGCCGGGGTAGGGGGCTGCGAGCGAAACCTGCATCGTGTGCGGGTTGATCTCGACGGCGTAGCGGATCGTCTCCTCGATCGTCTCCTTCGTCTCCCCGGGCAGGCCCAGGATGAAGGTGCCGTGGATCTTGATCCCCAGCTCGTGGCAGTCTTTCGTGAAGCGCTTGGCGACGTCGATGCGCAGGCCCTTCTTGATGTTGTGCAGGATCTGCTGGTTGCCGCTTTCGTAGCCGACCAGCAGCAGCCGCAGCCCGTTGGCCTTCAGCACCTCCAGCGTCTTGCGCGGCACGTTCGCCTTCGCGTTGCATGACCAGGTGACGCCCAGCTTGCCAAGCTCGATCGCGATCGCCTCGGCGCGCGGCAGGTTGTCGGTGAAGGTGTCGTCGTCGAAGAAGAACTCGCGCACCTGCGGGAAGTCGCGCATCGCCTGCTTGATCTCGGCAGCCACATGCTCCGGGCTGCGGACGCGGTAGTTGTGCCCGCCCACCGTCTGCGGCCACAGGCAGAACGTGCACTTCGACTTGCAGCCGCGGCCGCTGTAGATGCTGATATACGGGTGCATCAGGTAGCCGATGAAGTAGTCCTCGATCCGCAGGTCCCGCTTGTAAACGTCCGTGACGAACGGCAGCAGGTCCATGTCTTCGAGGATCGCCCGGTCCTTGTTGTGCACGATGGCGCCGTCGGCGTCCCGGTAGCTGATCCCGTCGATCGTCGACCAGTCCCGCCCCTCGGCCACTTCCAGGCACGTGAAATCGAACTCGTTGCGCGCCACGAAGTCGATCGGCGCCCCTTGCTCCAGGCTTTCGGCCGGCTGCACCGCCACCTTGGCGCCCACGAACCCGATCTTCAGCGCCGGGTTCGCGTCCTTCAGCGCCTGCGCCACCTTCACGTCGGACGCGAACGACGGCGTGCTGGTGTGGATGACCACCAGGTCCCGGTTCATGACGTCGGCGATGATCGGCTCCATCCCGATCCCGGCGGGCGGCGCGTCGATCAGCCGGCTGCCCGGCACCAGTGCGGCCGGCTGGGCCAGCCACGTCGGATACCAGAACGAGCGGATTTCCCGCTTCGCCTGATAGCGCGATCCGGCGCCGCCGTCGAAGCCGCCGAATGACGGGGGCTGCAGGAACAATGTTCTCATCATCGGCGTCATCTCATCCTTTGCCGGGCGCAAGGCTCGGACGGGTGGCGAGCATCACGTGCCCCCGCCACGCGACCCGGCGCGTGCGGTAACTGGCCAGCACGACGGTCACAGACAACAGGTCACGCAGCGGCAAACACCAGATCGTGAGCGCGGATGCAACCTTCAAGTCACGATCCAAGGCATGCGCCATCAGCGCCCGCGCCATCCACACGACGGCAAACAGGCCCCAGGCCCAGCCTTCGCCTCCGGAAACCCCCACCGTCAGCGCAGCCCAGAACAGCGGGAACTGCACAGCCGACAGCGCGAACTCGACGGGAACCAGGCTCTTGACCGTCCGTGCCCAACGCAACTCGTGCTGGAGCAGCGCCGGCATATGCGTCTCGGGCACCGTCGTCGATGGGATCGTGCCCGCCAGCGTCACCCCCAGCCCGAGCCGCTGCACCAGCCGCCCCAGCACCGCGTCGTCGGCCAGGTGATCGACCAGCGCATGCAGCCCTCCCACCCGGTCGAGCGTCTCACGCGTCAAGGCCATCGTGGCGCCCAGGCAATCCTGCCGACCCATGACCCGGGCCAACAGGGCGCCCGGCAGGAACGCATGGTTGATCTGTGCCGCGCCCAGCTTCGCAGCCAGCGTCTCCGTGGCCGCCCGGCCGGCATAGAGCGTCGTGACCAGACCGGTGCCCGGCTGCTCCAGCGCCGCGACCAGCCGGGTCAGGTAGTCCGGCGCCACATGCATGTCGCTGTCGGCGATCACCAGCACGTCGTGGCGCGCATGCGGCAGCATGTTGATCAGATTGCCGATCTTGCGGTTCGCCCCGTGCTGGGTACGGTCGATCACGACCTCCATGGCGACCAGCGGGAACCGCTGCCGCAGCCGGTGCAGCACTGCGATGGCCGGG
>JAYUCA010000215.1:0-2442 GCA_043740535.1 Rhodospirillales bacterium
GGGGGAACATTGGCGGCCAGCATTGAACTGCTGCAAAGCGTCGGTGCGGTAGTGCCTGCCGCCGTTGCGCTGATCGAGCTGGAATTTCTCCACGGTCGAAAGAGATTGACGGTGCCGTTCGAGGCCTTGCTCACTTACGACTCGTGACGGTGAAGCCACGTGCGCGGGTGTCACGAAAGCATGCCGCCCCGCTGCCGACCGAGCGCCATATATGATGAGACGCATCAGCGGGTCAGCGACCCGCCAGGCCCGCGGCTATTTGCTCGTTGATCCCGATCAGGAAGCCAAAGTCCGGGTCAGCCAGCGCAACTTCGCGGCGCACGGCAAACCCGACGGAAAGAATGGATGCCCGCAGCGCAGGCGGCAACGCGTTGTAAGGGTCACGCATCAGGTCCATGACGGCGGTCCAGAGTCGCTCATTGTCGGCCAGCGCCTTGGTTCGATCGATCGCATCGGCCCGAGCGGCTCCGCGCAGCACCCCATTGATCTGCAGGAACACGTCGGCCTCCTGCACCCGGAGGCTTCGGTGGCCCGCCGATTTCCGATACGCCGACAGCGCCTCTAGGCTTCGCATTCGGCATGTCCTTCGGCATCGCAGCGATCCATCACGGCATCCTCATGCCGCATGATCCGTCGCGCCAGCTTCAGCGCCTCGTAGCAGCGATCAGCCTCCGCCGCGGCCATGGCCCGGTCGAGGATATCGCGTGCGAGCGGAGACGTGGTGACTTCCTTGAAGCGCTCACACAGCTCCCTCGCGGAGGCCAGGCCCAGCGGACGCTCCTCGTCGGTGCCGATGTAGGCTGATTGAAGGGCGAAATAGATGCGGCGCGCCGGCGTGTCCGCCTCGGTTGGTGGCATGATCTGCTTGCCGAACAGAAAACGCGCATGCGCGGTGAGTTCGATACGGGATTTCGTGCGGAACCGGATCGGTGCGCCGTTGATCACCATCACCTCCCCTTGCCGCAGCTCCAGAACCAGGTTCGACATGCATTTCCCTTCGGTGTCACGGGACACGGTCAGCCGGCGCGCCGGTCACCCGGCGCGCCAACGTGTCGACTACTTGAACAGGCTCAAAAGAGATTGCGGCGCCTGGTTTGCCAGCGGCAAAGCCTGGGTGCCGAGCTGCTGCCTGATCTGCAGCGCCTGAAGATTGGCGGATTCCTTGCTGAGGTCCGCGTCCACGAGGGCGCCCAGTCCTGCGTTCAGCGAGTCGATCTTGCTGCTGTTGAACGAGATCGTGGCATCGAGGAATCGGGAGTCCGAACCCGCCTGGTTCAGCAGGTTGCTGATGTTCACCTGGGAGGTCGCGAAGGCTGTCGCCCCGGACGTCGATGTCAGCGCAGTGGACGCAGAAGACTGGTCGGCGCCCGCCGCGATGGTCCCGAACGTGTCCACACCCGCGGCAGTCCTGGTGAACGTCGAGCCGATCAGGGTCGCAAGCGTATTCGCGATCCCGCTCACATCCTCGGCTGACAGGGATGCGGTCCGGCCCGCCTCGTTGCTGATGACCGACGTCGACGTGGCAGCCACCGCGCCCGCCGCGGTGCCAAGAAGGGTTTGGCCGTTGTAGGTCGAGCCATCGACCGTGTTGGCAACCCGGATGACAAGCGCCTTGTAAGAGGCGACGTACTGATCCCGCTGCGTTTGCGCAATGCTCGAGTCGCCGATTTGAATCAGCAGGCTTTTTGCATCGGTCAGGGACTTGCTGATCGCGGTCAGTCCGCTCAACGCCGTGCCGACGAGGCCTTTGGCATTGCCCAGCTGCTGGTTGGCCGTCGTGACAGCCGCAACGTCCGAGCGGACGCGCTCTGCCACGGCAAACGCGGCGCCGTCATCCGTCGCGTCTGCCACGCGAAAGCCGGTGCTGACCCGCTTCTCCGTCGCCTGAAGCTGGCTGGTCGTGAGGTTCAAGGATTGCAGCGCGACCTGCGCGCCGACGTTCGTAATCACCGAGTTCAACGGCATGGTGTCTTACCTTTGCGCCAAAACGTGGAAGGATCTGCCCACATTTTGCAGGCCGGTCAGAACCATGCCTGAAGCGCCTTAATACGAGGTGAACCCCATCTTGGACCCCGCCAGCGTGGCGACATGGGCGCACCGCCGCATCACGGTGGGCAGCGCGGCCCGGTCCAACTCCAGGATGGGCAGCATGGCGCCCTCGGCCTCGATCAGGGCGACCTCCGCCGCATAGACGTCCAGCCGAACCTCGAAATGCGTGAAAACATGGACGGCATGGCCTGCCAGACGCCACGCCGCAATCTGGGGCGCGCAACCGATCGCCTCCGCCCGGCCCCAAGGCTGGTCGCGCCAGTCCGTTCCCGGAAACTCCAGCATCCCGCCCAGAAGCCCTTTTGGCGGACGCCGGCGCACAAGCACCCGGTCGTTGGTATCCTGCAGCCAGAACTGGGCGCCGTGGCGCACCGGACGAGGTTTTTTCGGCGG
>JAYUCA010000216.1:0-5213 GCA_043740535.1 Rhodospirillales bacterium
AGGGGCTCATTCGCGGACGGAGAAGCCCAGCCGGCGATAGGCCGGGGCAGCCTCCTTCCCGGTCAGGAAGGCCAGCAGCGCGCGCGCAGCGGGGGTGTCGCCCCGCCTGGTCAGCGCGAAGGGATAGGTGATCGGGGGATGCGTTTCGGCCGGGAAGACGCCGACGACCCGCACGCCCCTGGAGGCGGCTGCGTCCGTCGCATAGACGATGCCGAGCGGGGCCTCGCCGTGCTCGACCAGCAGCAGGGCGGCGCGCACGTTCTGGGCCCGGGCCAGACGGGGGGCGACCTTGTCCCACACGCCGAGCGTGGTCAGCGCTGCCTGGGCGTACTTGCCGGCCGGGACGTTGGCCGGGTCGCCGGTGGCGATGCGGCCATCCGGACCCAGGCGGGTCAGCAGGTCGACGCCGGGGCCGATGACGATATCGCCGGGCTGGTCGGCCGGGGCGATCAGCACCAGCCTGTTGCCCAGGGGACTGCTGCGGGTGTCATCCACCAGCAGGCCGCGCTGCTGGAGATAGTCGGCCCAGGGCTCGTCGGCCGAGACGAAGAGGTCGGCCGGGGCGCCCTGCTCGATCTGCCGGGCGAGCGCCGAGGATGCGCCGAAGGAGAAGCGCGGCGGGGGGTGGCCCTTGGCGGCCCACGCGGCGCCGAGTTGCTTCATGGCATCGGTGAGGCTCGACGCGGCCATGACGGTGACCTGCTGCGTCTGGGACAAGGCCGGGGCGGCGAGCGTCAGGGCCAGGGCTACGAGGAGACTGAGACGCATAGGTCTGCTCCGCAGGAGGCTTTGTTGCATAGCGACGCGTGGCATGGACGGCAATGCCGGTGTGTCGGAACGGTCTTGGCGTCTTGTTGCGCCGCCCCGTGGCCATCAGCCGATCGCCCTGCGGCTGGACACGCCCGATACCAGGTTTCTCGGACCATGACCCGTCATTGCGAGCCGCCCTTGCGGCGTGGCAATCCAGGGCGGCACGGTCCGTCCTGCGGTCCTGGACTGCTTCGTCGCAAGCGCTCCTCGCAGCGGCGATGGTGGCGATGAGGCCTGCCGACTGAGCTTCGGTTTGAGAGGCGGATGGCGCTTCGCTTATCCGCGCTACGGACACGGGATTGGGCGTCAGGCTGCGGGCGCCGTGCGGGCTCCCAGCATGGCGCGGCGCAACTGGCCGGCGCGGTGCCGGGCCATTTCCAGGAAGCCGGCCGGTTGCCAGGGGTTGATCAGCAGCACGCCGATGCGCTGCCGGCGCTGGCCGGTCCACAGCTCCTTGTAGGGGTCGTCGCCGCGGCCGAAGTCCAGGGCGGCCACGCCCTCGGTCAGCAGCGCGCGGATCATGTGGGCGGTCAGGATGGTGCCGGGCGACAGCGCCTTGGCCGCGTTGTCATGCGCCAGCTTCAGCACGGTCGCGACGCCGGCCTGCACCGTCCAGTACTGCGCGGCCAGCGGCGTGGCCCCTTGCCACATCACGCCCAGCCGCAGCACGCCCAGCGCCGCCAACCGGGGCAGCAGGGCGTCGTTGAAGTCGGGGAAGGGCTCGGGCACCTTCCAGCTTCGGGCGTAGACCGCCTCGTAGGCCGCGATCGCCGGGGCCAGGTGCTGCGGATCGCGCACGACCTCGAAGCGCACCGTGCCGTCCTTCGCCACGGCGCGTCCGCGGCGGCGGATCGTCTCGCGCAGCGCGCCCGGGCGGCCGGCCAAATAGGCGGCCCAATCCATGCCCGCCACGTCCTGCTGCCAGTTGCCGAAATGGTCGTAGCGGTTGACCACAAGGCCCGCGGCCCGGAAGCCGGACAGCAGCGGCGCCAAGGGGGGCCATTGGGGGTCCAGCGCCTCCAGCCGGACGACCGGCCAGCGGCGCAGATGCCGCCCGATCGCTGCGCCCACGGCGTGCGGGTCGGCATCGGCGGTCAACAAGGGCTGGAACAGCACGGAATAAGGGGAGGTCAGGCTGCCCATGCGGCGCCCGGGGCCCTCCTGCATCGGCAGCAGCGCGCACGGGCGTCCGGCGTTGCGGACCTGCACCATGTGCGCCCGGGCGCCGGGCGGCATCCCGGCCTGCTCGGTCGCCTCGAACCACTGGCGGCGGGACTGCACGTCCGGTCCTGCCGCGAACAGCGCGTCCCACTCGGGGCCGACGGCATCGAGCCCGTGCGCGACCGTCAGCGGCATCAGGTCCGCCACTGGTAGTAGGCCAGCCCCACCCACTCATGCAGCGCGAAGAAGCTGTGCGTCCAGGCCGACACCCGCGGCGCCAGCTCGCCCGCGGACCATTGCGGCCACGGGTCGCGCCGGACGGGGGCGGCCACGGCGTCCATCCCGGCCCGGCGGAACGCCAGCAGCGAGCGGCGCATATGCCAGGCGTGCGTCACGAGGTAGACGCGCTGGATGCCCGCGGCCTTCAGCATGGGCACGCTGAAGCGGGCGTTCTCCCACGTCGTCTCGGACTTCGATTCGACCCATCGGACGGGTATGTTGAAATCCGCCGGCATGCTGATCGCCATCAGGTCGGCCACCGGGGGCGGCGGGCCGACCAGGCCGCCGGTGACAAGCACGGGCAGGCCGGTGCGGCGGGCCAGCACGGCGCCGGCGCGCTCCCGCTCCAGGGTCAGCGCGCCGAGGTCGGTCGGGCCGGGCGCGCGGGTTCGTTCGATGTCGGCGGATAGGATGACGATCGCCTGCGGCAGGGTGTCGGCGGCGCCGACAAGCGCCGTCCGGTCGTCATCGACGTCCAGCGAGGCCAGCAGCGACGACGCCACCATGGGCATGGACAGCAGCACGAGCGGCGCCAGCACGAGCGCAGCCCAAACCCGGCCGTGCCGCGGCCATGCCAGCAGCAGCAAAGCGAGCAGCGCAAGCCCCGCCGGCGGCAGCAGCGGGTCGATGACCATCGCAGTGAACGTCAATACAAGCCCCGGGACTGGGTGGCCCAACCATCAAGGCGAAACTGCCAGCCTTCCGATCGGGGGGGAAGTGCAGCGGGCCGGCAAGATGGTTATGAACGGGTGTGCGCACCGTCGTCTCCCGCCCTGACCTCGCCGACCCGGTGCTTGCTGCCCGCTGGCAGGGGCTTGCCGCCGGTGCGGGCGCGACGGTGTTCCAGTCGTGGACCTGGGTCGGCTGCCTGGCCGCGGAGCGATACCCCGATCCGCTGCTGGTCGAGACGTATGCGGGCGACACGCTGATCGGCCTGGCCCTGTTCAACCGCCGCCGGACCTGGTGGTCGGACAGCCTGCATCTGCATGAAAGCGGCGATCCCGCCCAGGACGGGATTTTCGTCGAGCATAACGGCCCGGTGTCGGCGCCGGGGCGCCGGGCAGAGGTTTGGGACGCCACCCTGCGGGCGATCGGGCCGGTTGCGGGGCGGATCGTGCTGTCCGGCATCGATGACGCCGGGCTGTCGGCGGTGCGGGCGCGGGGCGGGCTGGTGGACAGGCTGCAGACCCGGCTGGCCCCCTATGCCGCGATCGACCCGGCCGGACCGCCGTTCATCGAGACGCTGAGCCGCAACACCCGCGCGCAGATCCGCCGGTCTGACCGGGCCTACGCCGGGTCGGGCCCGATCCGGGTCGAGCGGGCCACCACGCCGGAGCAGGCTGCGCGTGACATGGCGGAGATGCTGCGCCTGCATGCCGCCACGTGGGAGGCGCGGGGCATCGCCAGCGCGTTCACGTCGGCGCCGGTGCAGCGGTTCCACGCGGCGCTGATCGCGCGCTGCGTGCCGACGGGCGAGGTCGATCTGCTGCGCATCAGCGCGGGCGCGCGGCTGATCGGGGTGCTGCTCAACCTGCGGGCCGGGGGGCGGGTGGCGGCGTATCAGAGCGGGTTCGACTACGCCGGGGCGGGGCCGCATGAGAAGCCAGGGCTCACGTGCCACCATGCGGCCATCGACCACGCGCGACGGTCGGGCGCTATGGAATACGATTTTTTGGCTGGCGATTCCCGTTACAAGCGCAGCCTTGGCGCCGGCGTGCGGGCGATGCACTGGCTGACGTGGCGGCCGCGCCCCGGCGCGTACCGGGCCGTGCCGCTGTTGCGCCGGCTGATGGGGCGATAGACTGCCCAACTCCGCGCCACCGCGACGCGAAAGCATGCAGGTTGGCTGCCTGTTTAGCAGGCAATCCAAGCGGGGCACCGTGGCACATATGTTGCAGTTCCGCACCCGTATGCCGCTGCGGCGGCGCTTTGGGGGAGAATTCGATGGGTTCCATGCGTCATTGGCTGCGGGGCGCCGGCCTCGCGGCGGCGGCTGTTGCCGGGCTGGCGGGGCCTGCGCTGGCCCAGGCCGGGGCGGGTCCGGTCAAGATCGGCATCCTGCACAGCCTTTCTGGCACGATGGCCATCAGCGAGACCACGTTGAAGGACGTGATGCTGATGCTGATCGACGAGCAGAACAAGAAGGGCGGCGTGCTGGGCCGCAAGCTGGAGGCGGTCGTCGTCGACCCGGCCAGCAACTGGCCGCTGTTCGCCGAGAAGGCGCGCGAGCTGATCACCGTGCAGAAAGTGGCCGCGGTGTTCGGCTGCTGGACGTCGGTCAGCCGCAAGTCGGTGCTGCCGGTGTTCGAGGAGACGGGCAACATCCTGTTCTACCCCGTGCAGTACGAGGGCGAAGAGAGCAGCAAGAACGTGTTCTACACCGGCGCCGCGCCGAACCAGCAGGCGATCCCGGCGGTCGATTACCTGATGGCCAACGAGAAGGTGCAGCGCTGGGTGCTGGCCGGCACCGACTACGTGTATCCGCGCACCACCAACAAGATCCTGGAAGCCTATTTGAAGCTGAAGGGCGTCAAGCAGGAAGACATCCTGATCAACTACACGCCGTTCGGCCATAGCGACTGGCAGAACATCGTGGCCGACATCAAGAAATTCGGCAGCGCCGGCAAGAAGACCGCCGTGGTGAGCACGATCAACGGCGACGCCAACGTGCCGTTCTACAAGGAACTCGGCAACCAGGGCATCAAGGCTACCGACATCCCGGTGGTGGCGTTCTCGGTCGGTGAGGAGGAACTCGCCGGCATCGACACCAAGCCGCTGGTCGGCCATCTCGCCGCCTGGAACTATTTCCAGAGCGAGGATAACGCCGACAACAAGAAGTTCATCGCCGCCTGGAAGGCTTTCACCAAAAATCCGAAGCGCACCACCAACGATCCGATGGAAGCCCATGTCATCGGCTTCAACATGTGGGTGAAAGCGGTCGAGGCAGCCGGCACCACGGCATC
>JAYUCA010000217.1:0-3740 GCA_043740535.1 Rhodospirillales bacterium
CCGAAGGGCGAGAGCGACCACGCCCGCAGCCACCGCATCCGCCAGTACGAGGACTTCTTCAACGCGAGCGGCATGGCGACGCCGGACGATCTGGAGGAGTTCCGGTCATGCCAGCTGGGCTACCAGGGGTCGGCCGCACCCTGGAACGATCTGTGCCGGGGTGCGGCGCATTGGATCAAGGGGCCGGACGAGGCTGCTGCCGCCGTGGGGCTGGAGCCGCTGCTGAGCGGCGCCAAGACCGAGGACGAAGGGCTGTTCGCCGTCCAGCACCGCTACTGGATGGACACGATGCGGAAGGCGCTGATGCAGGACCGGCTGGCCGGGGGCTGACCGCCATGCCGTTCACCATCGAAGACGCCCGCCAGTTCCTGTATCGGGAGGCCCGCTTCCTGGATGACAAGCAGTGGGATGACTGGCTGGCGCTTTATGCGCCGGACGCGCAGTTCTGGATGCCGTCGTGGGACGACGACGACAAGCTGGTTACCGACCCGGCGCGCGAGGTCAGCCTGATCTACTACCCGCACAAGGGCGGGCTGGAGGACCGCGTGTTCCGCATCCGCACCGAACGCAGCAGCGCCACCAGCCTGCCGGAGCCGCGCACCTCGCACAACATCAGCAACGTGGAAATCGTCGAGCAGACCGACGCGATATGCAAGCTGCGCTACAACTGGTTCACGCTCAACTTCAGATACAAGACCGTCGACACCTATTTCGGAATGTCGTTCTACACGATCGATACTTCGGGGATTGCGCCGTTGATCAAGAACAAGAAGGTCATTTTGAAGAACGACTACATCCATCACGTCATCGACGTTTATCATATCTAGGTCCGGAGCAAACCGCATGGGCCACACGATCGCGCTGAACTTCGAGGACGGCGTCACCCGGTTCATCGACTGCGCGCCGTCCGAGACGGTGGTGGACGCCTCGTACCGCGTCGGCATCAACATCCCGCTCGATTGCCGCGACGGGGCCTGCGGCACCTGCAAGACCTTCGTCGAATCGGGCAGCTACAGCGGCGGCGACTACATCGAGGACGCGCTGACCGACGAGGAGGCGGCGCAGGGGTATGCGCTGGCGTGCCAGATGCGCCCCAAATCGGACCTCGTGCTGCGCGTGCCCGCCAGCGCCGAGGCCTGCAAGACCCGGCCCGCCGCCCACGCCGCATCCATCGCGAGCCTGACCCGGCTGTCGGACACCACGACCGCGTTCACGCTGCACACCGAGGGCGGGCCGTTGGGCTTCCTGCCGGGCCAGTATGTCAACATCGAGGTCCCGGGCACGGCGCATCACCGGTCCTATTCCTTCAGCTCGGCCCCCGGCGCGGCACAGGCCGGTTTTCTTGTCCGCAACATCCCGGGCGGCCAGATGACGGGCTTCCTCGCCGGCGCCGCACCCGGCGCCGCGATCAGCTTCACCGGCCCGATCGGCAGCTTCTACCTGCGCGACGTGAAGCGCCCCGTGCTGATGCTGGCCGGCGGCACCGGGCTTGCGCCGTTCCTGTCGATGCTGGGCCGCCTGGCCGAGACCGGGTGCGCCCACCCGGTCCACCTGGTGTACGGCGTGACGCGGGACGCCGACCTGGTGCATATCGACGACCTGGCCGCCCTGGCCGCCCGCCTGCCCGGCTTCAGCTTCGTGACCGTGGTGGCCGACGCCGCGTCCGCGCATCCGCGCAAGGGCTGGGTGACGCAGCACCTGGATCCCGCGCATCTGCATGGCGGCGACGTCGACGTTTACTTGTGCGGCCCGCCGCCGATGGTCGATGCCGTCCGCGCCCACTTCCAGGCGCAGGGCGTCGCCCCGGCGAGCTTCCATTTCGAGAAGTTCGCGCCCAGCGGCGTTACGGCGTGAACACCTGGCCGGAGCGCTTCGCGGGCCGCGTCGCCGTCGTGACCGGGGCGGCGCAGGGCATCGGCCGCGACGTCGCGCTGCGGCTGGCGCGGGAGGGTGCCCGCGTCGTGCTGGCCGACCGGTCGGCGCTGGTGCAGGAGGCCCGGGACGAGGCCGGCGGCGGCGCGGTCGCCGTTGAGGCCGACATGGAGCGCTATGCCGACTGCTGCCGCCTGATGGAGGGCGCGCGGGATGCGTTCGGCCGCATCGACATCCTGGTCAACAACGTCGGCGGCACGATCTGGGCCAAGCCCTATGCCGAGTACGACGAGGAGCAGATCGAGGCGGAGGTGCGGCGTTCGCTGTTCCCCACGCTGTGGGGCTGCCGGGCCGTGCTGCCGCATATGCTGGCGGGCGGCGGGGGTGCTATCGTCAACGTCTCGTCGGTGGCGACGCGTGGCCTGAACCGCGTGCCATATGCCGCGGCGAAGGGGGGGGTGAACGCCATGACGGTCGGGCTCGCCTGGGAATACGCGGAGCAGGGCATCCGCGTGAACGCCGTTGCCCCCGGCATCACCGACGCCCCGCCGCGCCGCATCCCGCGGGGCGCCGACGAGCGCACGGATGCGGACCGCGCCGGGTTCCAGGTGGTGGTGGAGCAGAGCGTTCAGTCCAGCTTCATGAAGCGATACGGGACGATCGGCGAGCAGACGGCCGCGATCCTGTTCCTGGCCTCGGACGAGGCTTCGTACATCACGGGAACCGTCCTGCCGGTGGGCGGCGGGGATCAGGGTTAACCATGGAGGACAACACGATGTCAGGCCTGCTGAACGACAGCCCCGTCACGAACCTGCTGGACAAGATCGCCGGGCTCGACAACGCCGGGGGCGATCCGCGGTTGAAAAAGATCGTCGCGCGGGTGATCGGCGACATCATCGGCGTGATCGAGGAGTTCGACGTGACGCCCAGCGAGTTCTGGTCTGCGATGGCGTTCCTGACCGAAGTGGGCCAGGCGAACGAGATGGGGCTGCTCGTGCCGGGCGTGGGGCTGGAGCACGTCATCGACCTGCGGATCGACGCCGAGGAGCGCGCCGCCGGCATCGCGGGCGGCACGCCGCGCACGATCGAGGGCCCGCTGTGGGTCGAGGGCGCGCCGCTGTCGAGGCACGAGGCCCGGCTGGATGACGGCCACGAGCAGGGCGAGGTGCTGTTCATGCAGGGCCAGGTGCGCGACACGGACGGCCGCCCGGTGGGCGGCGCGGTCATCGACGTGTGGCACGCGAACACGATGGGCGGCTACTCGTTCTTCGACCCCAGCCAGGCGCCATGGAACCTGCGCCGCCGGATCGAGACCGATGCCGAGGGCCGCTATCGTTTCCGCAGCCTGCTGCCGGCCGGTTATGGCCTGCCGCCCGACGGCCCGACGCAGAAGCTGCTGACCGCGCTGGGCCGGCACGGCCGCCGGCCTGCGCATGTGCATTTCTTCGTGTCGGCCCCCGGCTATCGCCAGCTGACCACGCAGATCAACATCGACGGCGACGCCTACCTGCACGACGACTTCGCCTTCGCCACCCGCGACGCGCTGATCCCGCCCGTGGTGCGGCACGACGACCCCGCCGACCTCAACAAGCACGGGCTGAACGCGCCCTATGCCGAGATCACCTTCGACTTCACCCTCAACCACGAGACGGCGGCGCTGCCCGGCACCATCGTCGAGCGCGCGCACGCGAAGGCGGCGTAGGCGCGATGCCGGGGCCCGTGACCCCTGTGCCGGACGACCTCGTCCGGGGCATGGCCATCGCGTCCATCCGCAGCACCATCGTCGACGTGCCGACGGTGCGGAAGCACAAGCTGTCGAACACGTCCGTCTCGGCGCAGAGCTATGTCATCGTCCAGCTTCGCCTGGG
>JAYUCA010000218.1:0-13033 GCA_043740535.1 Rhodospirillales bacterium
CCAGCCCGGCGACTTGCCCGGCTGGCTTCGGCTGAACGAAGGATAACGCCATGGACGGGATGCCACCTCGGCTGGAGAAGCGCATGGACCTGCTGACGGAGAACCCCGTCTACAAGCCGTTCCGCTACCCATGGGCCTACGAGGCCTGGTTGACGCAGCAGCGCGTGCATTGGCTGCCGGAAGAGGTGCCGTTGGCCGACGACGTCAAGGATTGGCACAAGAACCTGACGGGGTCCGAGCAGAACCTGCTGACCCAGATCTTCCGCTTCTTCACCCAGGCGGACGTCGAGGTGAACAACTGCTACATGAAGCACTACAGCCAGGTCTTCAAGCCAACCGAAGTGCTGATGATGCTGTCCGCGTTCAGCAACATCGAGACGATCCACATCGCCGCCTACAGCCATCTGCTTGACACGATCGGCATGCCGGAGCTGGAATACTCGGCATTCCTGAACTACAAGGAGATGAAGGACAAGTACGACTACATGCAGTCCTTCAAGGTGGACAACAAGCATGAGATCGCCAAGACCCTCGCGGCCTTTGGCGCCTTCACCGAGGGCCTGCAGCTGTTCGCCTCGTTCGCGATCCTGCTGAACTTCCCGCGGCACAACAAGATGAAGGGTATGGGCCAGATCGTCTCGTGGTCGGTGCGCGACGAGACGCTGCATTGCCTGTCGATCATCCGCCTGTTCCGCACCTTCGTGCAGGAAAACCCGGAAATCTGGACCGAGAAGCTGCGTCAGGAGATCTACGAGACCTGCGCGACGATCGTCGAGCATGAGGACGCGTTCATCAACCTGGCCTTCGAGCAGGGGCCCATCGAGGGCATGGATCCCGACGACGTGAAGCGCTACATCCGCTTCATCGCCGACCGGCGCCTGGTCCAACTTGGCCTCAACCCGATGTTCCACGTCGATGACAACCCGTTGCCGTGGCTCGATGACATGCTGAACGCGGTGGAGCATGCGAACTTCTTCGAGAACCGCGCCACCGAGTACAGCCGCGCCTCCACCCAGGGGTCGTGGGAAGAAGCCTTTGCCGAAGCGGTCTTTGAGACCGTGCAGCCGCAAGGCGCCCTTACCGTGTCCTGACGCGATTCCAGCATGTTACCGGCCCGGAGCAGTTGATCCGGGCCGCACTGGTTAAAAAGTAAACAACCCCTTACAGTTTTCAACGTGCTGATTATCCTGTTACGCAGTATCGTCCCGGCAGTGGAGGGTTCGATATGGTGCGCGCTGGGTTTGGCGTCGAGGCGACCATTGCAGTGGGCGAGCCGCCGCCGAATACCTATGTCCCGCGCCATTCCCGCCGTCTGTCCGACAAGATCCTGGTGGCATTCCACCACGCGTGCGACGTGATGGACCTAGAGGTGGCCGAGCAACTGCTCCGTCTGCTGGAGATGATGACGACCCGCCGACCCCGGCCCGAGGACGGCAACCGGCGCCGCAGCATCGAAGGCCTGGTTGCCGCCCATGAGCGATTGTGGCACCTGCGCCACCCGCAAATCGATTGAGCATATAGCGCCGGACAGGCAGCTAGATCACCAGCGCCTCGCCCCCCCGCAGGATAGCGTTCGCCGCATCGGTGTAGCCGCTTCCTTTGTCATGCAGCACCAGCCCCGCCAGCACCCGGCTGCAGCTATGCCCTCGTGTGCCCTGCACCAGCACGATCTTCGCGGCCATGCCGGTGCGCGGCCATAGCGGCAGCAGCGCGATCCGCCCCAGCCCCTCGTGCCGGAGCAGCGCCATAGCCTCGGCCGCCAGCGCGGCGGGCAGCGCCAACGAAACCGTGCCCCGCGGTGTGATCGCGGCTGACAGCGCGCCGATCCAGACGGCGAGGCTGCCCGGGTCCAGATGCTTGGCCGCGTCACGCGCTGCGTTCGGGGAGCGGCTGCCGGCCGGGTCGTGCCAGGGCGGGTTGGCAAAGGCGTGATCGACGGGGCCGAACGACGCCGCCGACGCCACGTCCGCGGCCTCGATCCGCGGCGTCAACCCGTTATCGGCAGCGTTGCGCCGGGCCAGGTCCGCCATCTGCGAGTCGCGCTCAAGCCCCACGCCATGCATGCCGGTCACCCTGACGAGCACGCATAGCAGACCTGCCCCCGCCCCCATGCCGGCCTCCATCACACGCTGCCCGGGCCGCGCCGGAATGGCCGCCGCGAGCAGCACCGGCTCGATCCCCGTGCGGTAGCCGTCGACGGGCTGGGCATAGTGCACGCGGCCATCCAGCAGCGTGCCCTGCGTGACCTGCATCAGGAACCCAGGGTCGCTGTGGTCACCGTTTCATCCGCCTTCACCGGCCTCCGCGAGCACCCGGTGCGCCCTCGCCTCGTCTTCTGTCGCCACCATCAGGCGCCGCGGGATTGCGCCGATGCTGCCTTCCACGGCGCTTGCATGGGCATCCAGCAGCACGCAGCCGATGCCGGCGTCTTGCAGCAGCGCGTGCAGGAAACTCAGCCGGACGAGGTCGTTCGAAACGGTGACGATGCGCATGGATGAAGCCTGTCTCCTTGACCCCTTTTCCACGCCGCCGATATGGTGCCCGGCGACGAGAAACCAGTAGGATCGGGAGCGTAGTTTGGGCATCGTCACCACGCCAGTCCAGCCGGAGCGAACGGCAGGCGCCGCGACACCGGCCATCTCGGTGCGGGCGGAGGACGCGCTGGGCACGCTGGTGGCGCTGGTCGGCGCGGACCTGCAGGCGACCAACGTGGCGATCGTGCAGCGCATGGACAGCCCGGTCGCGCTGATCCCGCAGTTGGCGGCCCATATCGTCGCGGCCGGCGGCAAGCGGCTGCGTCCGCTGCTGACGCTGTCTGCGGCCAGGATGTGCGGCTACACCGGCGTTCGGCACATCCAATTGGCGGCCTGCGTCGAGTTCATCCACACGGCGACCTTGCTGCACGATGACGTCGTCGACGAAAGTCTGCTGCGCCGGGGCATGTCGAGTGCGAACTCCGTGTTCGGCAACAAGGCGTCCGTGCTGGTGGGCGACTTCCTGTTCGCACGCGCCTTCCAGCTGATGGTGTCGGACGGGTCATTGAAGGTGTTGGGCATACTGAGCCAGGCGGCCGCCACGATCGCCGAGGGCGAGGTGCTGCAGCTGGTCACGCAGAACGACCTGTCGACCGATGAGGAGCAGTACCTGGCGGTGATCCGCGGCAAGACGGCCGCACTGTTCACCGCCGCCTGCCAGGTGGGCGCCGTGGTGGCCGAACGCCCGGCCGACGAGGAGCAGGCGCTGGCCGACTACGGCAGCAACCTGGGCATGGCGTTCCAGTTGGTCGATGACGCGCTGGACTACGCGGCTGACCAGGCGAAGCTGGGCAAGACCGTGGGCGACGACTTCAGGGAGGGCAAGGTGACCCTGCCCGTGCTCGCGGCCTATCACGCGGGCAGCGTCGATGACCGGGCATTCTGGCGCCGCACGATCGAAACCAGCGAGCAGACCGACGCCGACCTCGATCACGCGATGGCGCTGATGGCGGCCAGCGGCGCGATCCGCACGACGCTGGATTACGCGACACGTTTCGCCCAGGGCGCCCAGGCGTCGCTGGCGGTCTTCCCGCGGGGGCCGTTCCGCGACGCCCTGATGGACGTCGCAGACTACACGGTCAGCCGGGTCAGCTGAGTTCCTCTACGCTACGACGGCCATCTTCTCCCGCCGCATCTGCACCGTCAGCTCGTCCAGCGCGAGGCCCACCCGGTCCAGCATCAGCCCGACCTCCTCCTGGGTGATGATCAGCGGCGGGCTGAACGCCAGGGTGTCGTTCGCCAGCGAGCGGCCGATCACGCCGTGCTCCTCGGCCAGCTTGACCAGGCGGGGGCCCACCTTCTGCCCCGGCTCGAAGTTGCGGCGCGTTGCCTTGTCCGCCACCAGCTCCATCGCGGCAATCATGCCAACGCCGCGGATTTCACCCACAAGTTCATGGCCTTCGAAGCGGCGGCGCAGTTCTGACTGCAGGTAGGGACCCACGGTGCGGACCTGGTTGACGATGTCGATCTCGTCGTAGATCTTCAGCGTCTCGATGGCGACGGCTGCTGGCACCGGATGGCCGGAATAGGTGTAGCCGTGGCCGAAGGTGCCGATGGCGTGGCTCTCGCTGGCCAGGCCCTGGAACACTTTCTCGTTCACCATCACCGCCGAGATCGGCAGATAGGATGACGACAGCGCCTTCGCGCAGGTCAGGATGTCCGGTTCGATGTCGAGCGTCTGGCTGCCCCAGTAGTTGCCGGTCCGCCCGAAGCCGCAGATCACCTCGTCGGCGATCATCAGCACGTCGTACTTGCGCAGCACGGCCTGCATCTTCGGGAAATACCCGCGCGGCGGGATGATGACGCCGCCGGCGCCCATGATGGGCTCGGCGATGAAGGCCGCGACCGTGTCGGGGCCTTCGGCCAGGATCAACTGCTCCAACGCGTCGGCGCAGCGGGAGGCGAACTCCTCTTCAGTCTCGCCGGGTTCGGCGCCGTGGTAGAAATGCGGCGTCATCGTGTGCTTGAAGCCCGGCAGCGGCAGGTCGAAGCTGCGGTGGTTGGCGGGCAGCCCGGTCAAGGACGCCGCGGCCAACGTGATGCCGTGATAGCCCTTGATGCGGCCGATCATCTTCTTCTTCGCGTGCCGGCCCAGCGCGTTGTTGTAGTACCAGACCATCTTGATGGCGGTGTCGTTCGCCTCGGAACCGGAGTTCGCGAAGAACACCTTGCTCATCGGCGCCGGGGCCCGCTGGATCAGCATCTCCGACAGGTCGATCAGCGGCTCGTGCGACTTGGCGGTGAAGGCATGGTAGAACGGCAGCTTCATCATCTGGTTGTAGGCCGCCTTGGCCAGCCGCTCGTTGCTGAAGCCCAGTGCCGCGCACCACAGTCCGGCGACGCTTTCGATATACTCCTTGCCGGTGTCGTCCCATACGCGCACGCCTTCGCCCCGGGTGATGACGACCGGTCCGACCTCCTGATGCATCTTCAGGTCGGTGTAGGGGTGCAGCACGTTCGCAATGTCGCGCGCGGCCAGCGAGTTGGGGCGGATGGGTGCGTTCATGAGAGATCTCCTTCTCCGCACGTTACGCCTGCCGGCAGAGGTTAGGGAAGCCTTACAAGCTCGCCGCCTTCCGCTCCGCCGCCTCCTCCGCGCTCGCCACGCCGCCGTGCGCCGCGGACCATGCCACCGGGTTCTCCAGGAACCGCCGCACCTCCGTCAGCGCCGCGTCCGAGAAATACGGCCGGTCGCGGCAGGCCTCCAGCACGTCCCACCAGGTGCACAGGTGGTGCAGGGTCACGTCCATCTTCGCCAACGTCTCGAAGCTGCCGGGGAACACGCCGTAGAAGAACACGACGAAGGCGTGGTTCACGATGGCGCCCGCGTCGCGCAGCGCCTGGGCGAAGCGGATCTTGGAGCCGCCGTCGGTCGTCAGATCCTCCACCAGCAGCGTCCGCAGCCCCTCCGGCACGTCGCCCTCGATCAGCGCGTTGCGGCCGAATCCCTTCGGCTTCTTCCGCACATACGCCATCGGCGTCATCATCCGGTCGCTGATCCAGGCCGCGAACGGGATGCCCGCCGTCTCGCCGCCGGCGACGCATTCGATGCTCTCATACCCCACGTGGCGGCCGATCTTCTCTGCGGCCAGCTCGCAGATCTTCGCACGTGCGCGCGGGAAGTAGATGATCTTGCGGCAATCTATGTACACCGGGGACTTCCAGCCCGACGTGAAGGTGTACGGCTCGTCCGGGCGGAAGTTCACCGCCTTGATCTCCAGCAGGATGCGCGCCGTCGTCAGCGCCGCGTCACGGTCCCAGTCGGTCATGTGTTGCTGTGTGGACATGACCCGTTCCTAGACCGAACCCGGCAACGCGTCCATTGTGGGCGCCATTCGAGGAGGAAAGCATGCAGCGCACCTATCGCATCGCCGCCATACCGGGCGACGGCATCGGCATGGAAACCGTGCCGGAGGGCCTGCGCGTTCTGGCCGCGGCAGCGACCCGTTTCGGCTTCACCCTGAACACCACGGACTACGACTGGTCCTGCGACCGGTTCAAGCGCCTGGGCGCGATGATGCCGGAGGATGGGCTGGACCAGCTGCGCGCGCATGACGCCGTGTTCCTGGGCGCCGTCGGGTGGCCGGACGTGCCGGACCACGTCTCGTTGTGGGGCCTGCTGATCCCGATCCGCCGCGGCTTCGACCAGTACGCCAGCGTCCGCCCCTGCAGGCTGATGCCCGGCGCCCGCACGCCGCTGGCCGGCCGCACCGAGGCGGACATCGACTTCTACGTGGTCCGCGAGAACACCGAGGGCGAGTATTCCAGCCTGGGCGGCCGCATGTTCGAAGGCACGGACCGCGAATTCGTGACCCAGCAGACGGTGTTCAGCCGCCACGGCACCGACCGCATCCTGAAATACGCCTTCGAACTGGCCCGCACCCGTCCGCGCCGGAAGGTCACCTCGGCCACCAAGTCGAACGGCATCACCATCACGATGCCGTATTGGGACGAGCGCTTTGCCGCCATGGCCACGCAGTATCCGGACATCGAGACCGACCAGTACCACATCGACATCCTGTGCGCGCACTTCGTCCAGCATCCGGACTGGTTCGACGTCGTGGTTGGCAGCAACCTGTTCGGCGACATCCTGAGCGACCTGGGCCCCGCCGTCGCCGGCAGCATCGGCATTGCCCCCAGCGCCAACATCAACCCCGAACGCCTGCACCCGAGCATGTTCGAGCCGGTGCATGGCTCGGCCCCCGACATCGCCGGGCGGAAGGTCTGCAACCCGATCGGCCAGGTCTGGTCCGGGGCCATGATGCTGGAGCATCTGGGCGAGACCGCCGCGGCCAACGCCATCCTGGCCGCCATCGAGACCCTGTTGCGCGAGGGCGGGCCCCGCACCCGCGACATGGGCGGCCAGGCCGGCACCGAGGAGGTGGGCCGCGCGCTTGCCGAGCTGGTGGCCGCCTCCTGACGCCCTGGATGCGCCTGCCGGCAGCGGGGATGCGCCTGCCGGCAGCGGCCGCCCGCCGGCCGGCGGTGGTCAGGCGGCTCCGGCGGTGGCGGACGGGTGGTCCAGCCAGTCGTCGAACGGCGCCGCGCCGGAGATGGCGCCGGCCGTCATAGGCTCACTGAACACCCGGCCCTGCGCGCGCCGGCAGCCAACGGCCTGAAGGATGTCCAACTGGGCGCGCGTGTGCACGCCCTCGGCCGAAACTTGCATCCCGAGGCTCCGGCCCAGTGCCGCGATGGCGGCGACGAGCGGCCGCGCGTCGTTGGTGTGCATAAGGTCGCGCACGAAGCACCGGTCGATCTTGAGCCTGTCGAATGGGAAGCGGCGGAGGTGACCGAGCGACGCAGAGCCGCTGCCGAACCGATCGAGGGTGAGGGAGACCCCCATCGAGCGGAATCGGTTCAGCGTGCCGTCGGCCTGGTTTTCCAGCAACGCCGCTTCGCCGATCTCGCAATCCAGGCGGCCGGGATGCAGGCCTGACTCATGGAGGGCGGATTGCACGCGCGCAACGCAGGTGCCCTGGCCGAATTCGGACTGTGACAGATTGACCGCAACGGCGATATCGCCCGGCCAGTTCTGCGCTTCGGAGCAGGCGGTCCGCAGAACCCAGGCGCCGATCGGGTCGATCAGGCCGGTTTCCTCGGCGACAGGAATGAAGGCGTGGGGCGCGATCAGTCCGCGGGTCGGGTGGTTCCAGTGGGGCAGCGCCTCGAACGCGGTGATGGCGCCTGTCTGCAGGTCGATGATGGGCTGGTAATGGAGTTCGAGCGCGCCTTGGGCCATGGCGTCGCGCAGCTCCACCTCCAGCACGCGGCGCTGCTCGAGACGGCGGTCCATGTCTGGATCGAACACGCGGAACGTGCCGCGGCCCTCGGCCTTGGCGCGATAGAGCGCCGTGTCGGCCTGCCGCAGCAGCGTCTTGGCGGTGGCGGCGCCGCGGGACGCCGTGGCGATCCCGATGCTGGCGCCGATCTGGACGCGGTGGTCGCCGAGCGCGAACGGCGCGCCGATGGCAGCGATGATGCGGCGGGCCAGCCGTGCGTCGTCAAGCCTGCGGTTGCCGGGCGGCTTGACGATCGCGAACTCGTCGCCGCCGAGGCGGGCGATCGTGTCGGTCTCCCTGAGGCATGTGCGCAGGCGGGCGGCCACCTGCTGCAGCAGGTCGTCGCCGTGGGCATGGCCGAGCGTGTCGTTGACCGCCTTGAAGCGGTCGAGGTCGAGGCAGAGGACGCTGACCGGCGCCTTGTGTTCGATGTGCCGGGCCAGGACATCGAGCGCACGGGCCCGATTGGCCAGGCCGGTGAGGGCATCGTGCTGAGCGAGGTAGGCAAGCCGGTCTTCGGCATTCTGCCGCTCCGTCACGTCGAGGTGGGTGGTCACCCAGCCGCCGTCCCGCATCGGGGCGTAGGCGATTTCGACGACCTTGCCGTTCCCCAGGCGCTGCTGGATGCGCCAGGGTTGCTTGGCGGCAAGGCGGTTGGACGCGCGCGCCCATGCGGCATCGAGGCTGAGGCCGGGATAGTTGCCGGCGAGTATCGACTGCTCGACGATGTCCCGGGCTGAGGCGCCGACCTTGATGATGCTGCCGGGCAGGCCGTAGATGTCCAGGAACTGCGGATTGACGACGATGATCTTCTGGTTGGCGTCCAGCATGAACAGACCCTGCGCCATGTTCTCGATGGCAAGCTTGAACAACAGGGTGGCGCTCTGGCCGCGGCGGGTTCGGGTGCGCGCAGGCATGGATGCGCTGCCGGCCGCGAGCGTGGCGGAAGTCTGGACACAAACCGCAGCGGTTGCCGCATGATCAGTCATTTCAATGCCAGACAGTATGCCGGACCGGAGGAGGGATCAGACAGTCGAGTTTTGCCGTAAATTGGTGAACACGGGATTAGCCCGGGTTCTCCGCACACCGACCGGACGCAGCCGCGCAAGCTGCTTGCGGCGATCCCGGTCGCCTCTTACACTAGCGCCTTGATGCGAGTGATTCGCAAATAGAGGACGGACCTTGGGACAAGTGAGCATCATCGGTCGCCGTTGCGAGCGCGCGGTCGTGACCGCCTACCGGGAACTGCGGAACTGCGGCAATGCCGACCCGGAGGCGTTCCGTGCCTGCACGACGCTCTATCGCATCCACCACCCCGAATCCTCCATCAACGAGGCCCGCCGGTTGGTGGCCGAGTGGATCGATCATCACGTCGTGCAGGCCGCCACCGGCCCCACGCCAGGTTGCGACTGCAGCTAAACGGTTCAGTCGCGGACCCATCGGATGGATGCCCGCGCCAAGGCATCGATCGTATCCACGACCGGCACTCCCAACCCCTGCCACGGGCCCGCCTGGATCCCGAGCGGGATTTCCGTGCATCCCAGGACCACCGCCTGTACGCCACGCCCGTGCAGCAGTCGGACCATTTCCGCCAGCGGCGCATAAGCCTCCGCGACCCGGTTCGCTTTGACGCTGGCGATCGCCGGGGTCACCAGCCGGGCCATCTCCGCCTCGGTCGGCTGCAGGCAGGGCCAGCCCAGCGCCTCAAGCTGCGCCTGGTACAGCCGCATCGCCAGGGTCGCTGCGGTGCCCATGATCCCGACGGAACCGGGCCCGATGCCCTGGCGCCGCAGGTCGGCCGCGGCCGCGTCGATGATATGCAGGATCGGCAGCCGCGTTGCTGCCCGCATGCCGTCGATCCAGCCATGCGCCGTGTTGCAGGGGATCGCCACCGCCCCGCATCCCGCCGCTTCCAACGCGTGCAAGCCGCGGACCAGGGCGGGCAGGGGGTCTGGCCCGGCGCCGGCGCGGGCGGCGCCGCGGTCCGGAACCCTTGGGTCCGACCACAGCACGGCGGGAATGTGGTCCTGGTCGCGCTCGGCCGGGGTCAGCAGCGTCAGCCGCGTCATGAAATGCGCGCTGGCCAGCGGCCCCATGCCGCCGAGAACGCCCAGGATGCGGTCGGGTGGTTGTTCGGACATGATGGCTTATTGACCCCCGCGCCGTCCGGCGGCAAGTGGCGGCGATGAACCGTGCATTCCAGCTTCAGGGCCATCGCGGCGCCCGCGGCCTGTTCCCCGAGAACACGCTGGAGGGCTTCCGGGCCGCCATCGACCTTGGCTTGCGCTGGTTCGAGCTGGACGTGGGCGTGCTGCGCGACGGCGCCGTGGTGGTGCACCACGACCCGGCGCTCAACGCCGACCTGGCCCGCCATGGCGGCGCCTGGCTCAGCGGCGCCGGCCCGCTCCTGAAAGACCTCACCCTCGCCGAACTCCGCCGCTACGACGTGGGACGGATCAGGCCAGGGTCCGCTTACGCCGCCCTCTACCCGGGCCAGGCGCCCGTCGATGGCGCGACCATCCCGACGCTGGCCGAGGTGCTGATCCTCGACGCCAGGATCGGCTGGAACATCGAATTGAAATTGCTGCCAACCCATCCCGGCTGGACCGTCAGCGCCGAGGAGATGGTCGAACGTGTCCTCCACGCCGTCGATGCCGCCGGCGCTGCCGACCGGGTCACGCTGCAATCGTTCGATTGGCGCGCCCCTCGCCATGCCCGCCGGATCCGCCCGACCCTGCCCCGCGGCTGGCTCACCCGCCCGGAAACGGCTGCAAATCCAGCGATGTGGTGGGCCATCGAGGCACCCCAACCCCTCCCCGACGCTGTCGCCAACGAGGGCGGCGGCGCCTGGACCCCCTCCTGGGAGATGCTGACCCAGGACCTGGTGAAACAGGCGCAAGCCATTGGCCTAGCAGTGATCCCATGGACCGTGAACGAAACCGGCGACATCCAGCGCCTGATCGCCTGGGGCATCGACGGCCTGATCACCGACTTCCCCGACCGCGCGCTGCCCCTCATCCCGTAGGGCGGAAAAGCGAAGCGTCATCCGCCACTTCACGCGCGGAACCAGCCAAAGAGGCGGATGACGCTTCGCTTTTCCGCCCTACTGACGGAAGGCGTCTGTCACCCCCGGGTGTCGATCGCGGTGTAGTCGCGCTGCGTATGGCCCGTGTAGACCTGCCGCGGGCGGCCGATACGCTGCGACGGGTCCTCGATCATCTCTTTCCACTGGCTGATCCAGCCGACGGTGCGGGCCACCGCGAACAGCACAGTGAACATGCTGGTCGGGAAGCCCATCGCCTTGAGGATGATGCCCGAATAGAAATCGACGTTCGGATACAACTTCTTGCTGATGAAGTAGTCGTCGCTGAGTGCAATCCGCTCCATCTCGACAGCCATGTCCAGCATCGGGTCGCCCTTGATGCCCAACTCGGCCAAGACTTCGCGGCAGGTTTGCTGCATGATCTTGGCGCGCGGATCGTAGTTCTTGTAGACCCGGTGGCCGAAGCCCATCAGCCGGCTGTGGTTGTTCTTGTCCTTCACCATCTCGATGAAGGCCGGGATCTTGTCCGGGGTGCCGATCTCGGCGAGCATCTTCAGCACCGCCTCGTTCGCGCCGCCATGCGCGGGGCCCCACAGGCTGGCGATCCCGGCGGCGATGCAGGCGAAGGGGTTGGCGCCGGTCGATCCGGCCAGGCGCACCGTGCTGGTGCTGGCGTTCTGCTCGTGGTCGGCGTGCAGGATGAAGATGCGGTCCATGGCGCGGGCCAGGACGGGGCTGACCTCATAGGGCTCGGCCGGAACCGCGTTCATCATGTGAAGGAAATTAGCGGCGTAGCTAAGATCGTTCCGCGGGTAGATGAACGGCTGGCCGATCGAATACTTGTAGGCCCAGGCCGCGATCGTCGGCAGCTTGGCGATCAGCCGGAATGCGCTGATCCGCCGGTGCTCCGCGTTGTTGATGTCCAGGCTGTCATGATAGAACGCCGACAGCGCGCCGACGACGCCGCATAGCACGGCCATCGGGTGCGCATCGCGGCGGAAGCCGTCGAAGAACCGCCGCAGCTGTTCGTGCAGCATCGTGTGGCGCATCACGCCGTTCTCGAACTCGTGCTTCTGGCCGGCCGTCGGCAGTTCGCCGTTCAGCAGCAGATAGGCGACCTCGAGGAAACTGCTTTTTTCGGCAAGCTGCTCGATCGGGTAGCCGCGGTGCAGCAGCACGCCGACATCGCCGTCGATGTAGGTTATCTTGCTGTCGCACGCGGCGGTCATGCCGTAGCCGGGATCGTAGGTGAATATCCCGAGCTGGCCGTAGATCTTGCTGATGTCGGCCACCGACGGACCGATGGTGCCGGGGCGCAGCGGCAGCGAGATCGACTGGTTGGTGTCGTCCATGGTGAGGGTCATGGACCCGTTCTTCGTGCCGCTCATTGTGCATTCACCTCGTTGTCTGGCGCCGATTGATCACCCGTCGCCCCGGACCAGCCGGGTTCCGTGTCGTGCTCATGGCGAAATTATGGTGCGCCCGACATTTAAGCAACCTTCGCGCTTGCAGCATGGCCGCAGAGCCGAGCCTATCGGGCCAGCGTAGCCGCCCATTGCCCCGCCCCCTGCCGCCGGGCCCGCGTCTCGAGTCCGGCGAGATCAGCGTCGGACGGCAGCGCCCGCGCCCAGCCGACCGCGACGATGGCGTGGCTGAGGTCGGCGCCATTGGCGTCGCAGGCGCCATAGGGGCGCCCCAGATTGTCGTGCCCCGACAGCCGGCATTCCACGCCGTGGTCGCGCACCAGGCCTGCCAGCGCCGAGGTTGCCGCGCCGCCGCAATCCGCGGCCCCGCCGCACGCGTCGCCGCGGCCAGGCGCCTGGATGCCGGACAGCCGCACGACCTGGCTGCCCAGCCGCAGCGTCTCGCCGTCCACGACAGCGACGTCGGCGGCATTGGCGCGCACCAGATCGGGCCCCGGCTGCGCACGGCCGAACAGGTCGGAAGACAGGCCGACCATGACCAGCCCGGCCGTGCCGACCGCAGCGCATGTCCAGACCGCCAGGGTGCGGCCGACACGTCCTGTCCGGGCCGAGAGCGAGTTGCGGAAGATGCGGCGCGGAGGCTTCATCCTGATCCCACGTTGATTGATGCCGTAGCCCTAGCCCGGCGGTGGGACGTAACGCAATCTCCGTGTCGAAAAAGGCTTGAAGTCATAGGCTTGCAGGGTTCGC
>JAYUCA010000219.1:0-2177 GCA_043740535.1 Rhodospirillales bacterium
GGCCGCCAGCGCCGCCGACAGCGCGCGGTTGGCCTGCAGCCGCTCGATCAGCGGCGCGCCGAGGAACACGAAGGCAAAGCACGGCACGAACGTCACCCAAAGCGTCAGGGCCGAGGCGACGATACCCCCCGCAAGCCCGGTCAGCGGCCCGGGCGCGCGGAAGCCGGCCATGAAGCCGACGAACTGCAGCACCAGGATCAGCGGCCCGGGCGTGGTTTCCGCCAGGCCCAGCCCGGCCAGCATCTCGGGGGCCGAGACCCAGTGGTAGGACTGCACCGCATCCTGCGCGACGTAGGCCAGCACGGCATAGGCGCCGCCCAGCGTGACGACCGCCATCTTGGAAAAGAACCAGGCGATGTCGGCCCATGTGCCGCCCACCGCCACCGCAATCACCAGGACCGGGATCAGCCACAGCGCCAGCGCCGCCAATCCGGCGCGGCGCGCCCCGGTCGCCAGCCGGGCGGGGCGGCCGGGATCGGCGTCCAGCAGGGCGTCGATCAGCGCCGGGGCGTCGGACCTGGCCGCGCCGTGGCCGCCCAGCGCGAACTGACCGGGCAGCAGATAGCCGGCCAGCCCGGCGCCCAGCACCACGGCGGGGAACGGCACGCCGAACAGGAACAGCGCCAGGAAGGCGGCAGCAGCCAGCGCCCAGGCCGCCCTGCCCTTCAGCGCCCGGCGGCCGATGCGCAGCACCGCCTCGACCACCAGCACCAGCACCGCGCATTTCAGGCCGAAGAACAGTGCGTCCACCAGCGGAACCTGGCCCAGCGTGGCATACAGCACCGACAGCGCCAGCATCACCACCGCCCCCGGCAGCACGAACAGCGTGCCGGCCACCAGCCCGCCGCGCACGCCGTGCATCAGCCAGCCGAGGTAGGTGGCCAGTTGCTGCGCCTCCGGCCCCGGCAGCAGGGTGCAGAAGTTCAGCGCATGCAGGAAGCGCCGGTCGCCGACCCAGCGGCGCTGATCGACGACCTCGCGGTGCATCAGCGCGATCTGGCCGGCCGGGCCGCCGAACGACAGCAGGCCGATGCGCAGCCAGACGCGCAGCGCCTGCGTGAAGCTGGGCATCCGGGTCGCCGCGTCCTGCAGCGTGGGGCTCATGTCGTTCACGGGGTTCCTTCGCGTGCGGCCTTGATCGGCGTGGGCCAGTGATGGGTCTCGTCCGTCGCGTCCCGGCACCAGCGGTAGAAGGCGTCATACAATGCAAACCCGGCCTCCAGCTGCACCAGATCGTCCTTGTGCATGCGCGACAGGCCCAGCGAGGCGGCGAGCAGACCGGGGGCCTCGGGCGCCAGGTCCGGCCGGGCGGTGTCGGCGCCGCGGACGATGCGGGCCAGGTGGTCCAGCGCCGGGGTGCGCAGGCCGAATTCGTCCAGCATGACGTCGAAGGTGCAGGCTTCGTCGCCATTCAGGGGGCGGTGGCTCCAGAACACGCCTTCGATGTCGAAGGGCGTCGCGTCGAACCGGTCGGCGACGGCGGCGACCTCGGACGGCGCGACGAACAGGAACACGGCGGCAGGGTCGATGAAGCGGCGGATCAGCCAGGGGCACGCGATGCGGTCCACCTTCGGGCGGGCGCGGGTGACCCAGACGGTGCGGCCCGCGTGGTCCCGGGCGGGCAGGTGGTCTGGCCGGACCAGCGGCAGGCCGGCGTCGCGCCAGGCCTCGAACCCGCCATCGAGGGTTTCCGCGGCCGCGCCCGCGTGCCGCAACCAGGCGGCAGCGCCCTGACTGAGCTTGTGGCCGCGCTGGCAGATCATAACGGTGGCACGGCCGGCATAGCCGGGCGCCCAGTCGGGCACGGCGCGCCAGTCGCGGCGGATGGCGCCGGGCACGCTGCGGGGGTCGGCTGCGAAGTCCTCGCTGGTGCGGATGTCGATCAGCACAGGCGTGTCGGGCAAGCCGATCAGACGAACAAGTTGGGATACGGTGATGGTGGATGGAGGCGGCATGGGCGTCCACTCCGACGGGAGCACTGGACGCGATATTTGGGCCGGAGCCTCACGGGGCCATCGCGGTAAACCCCAGATGGGACGATGCGGGATGAAGGGGGCCGGTGTCAAATGGCCGGCGCGGGGCCGTGACCACGCGCACCGGCGCTCGCGGCCAAGGGGGCAGATGTGTTATCGTAGTGTGCAATGAACATGATGTGCGCCACCCGGTGGACGAGCTGC
>JAYUCA010000220.1:0-9818 GCA_043740535.1 Rhodospirillales bacterium
CCGCATTCGACATCGTGTTCAAGGAGCGTGGGGCGCTGCCGATGGACCCGGTCTTCCGGCCAACGTCGGGACGGTGGCTGCTGCCGATCGGCGCGGCCGGCGGCGGGACCCGGCCCAGCACCGGCTACGCGTTCAACGCCATCCAGGCCCAGTGCGACACGATCGCTGCAGACCTCATGGCCGGGCGTGCGCCCCGCTCAATCTGCAGGCGACCCGGCATCGTGCAGTTGATGGACCGGGTTCTGCTCGACATGCTGGACCGTCGGCCAGAGCTGGCCGCGCCGTTATTCGCGTCGCTGTTCGAGCGCTGCGACCCGCGGACCCTTGTGCGGTTTCTGAACGATCGCGCCGGACTGGCCGATCTCCTGGCAGTCGGCCTGGCGATGCCGTTCCTGCCCACAACGTTGGCGACTCTGCAAATGCTTCTCCGACGGAATGAATGGCCGCACACAGCGATCGCTGGCTAAGGCCGGCGCTGCGGCTGCAGGCGCTGGCGGCAGGCCTGGCGCTCGCGGTGTGCTCGGCACTTGCGGCGCTTGGTCTGCATTTCGACCTGGGACTGCAGGTTGGCGTGCTGCTGACCGGCATCGTCCTGGTCGGCTTCCCGCACGGCGCGTTCGATCACCTCGTGGCCCGGCCGATGCTGGCGCCACGGCTCGGCCGGTTATGGTGGGCACCGTTCGGACTGGCCTATCTGGGTCTGGCTGGGATTGTCTGGCTCGCCTGGGTCATAGCGCCCCTTCCAACTCTCGTTCTGTTCCTTGCCGGGTCGGTGCTGCATTTCGGCTTGGGCGACACCGAGGACGGCTTTGTGCCGAGCGCCGTGCCGCGATGGGTGGCGGTGCTCGCCTATGGCGCAGTGCCCATCCTCCTGCCTGTCGCGTTTCATTCCGTCGACGCCGCGCCGGTCCTCGCCGCGATCGGCGGCGTTGCAGCGCCCGCGATGACGGCGGCGCTGTCACGCTCGATATGGCTGGTGCCGGTTTGGGCCACTGTCCTTGCCTGGGTCTGGCATGGCGCCTGGCCGCAGCGCGCGGGTGCGATCATCACCGCCATCAGCGCGGCCAGCTTCGTGTTGTTGCCGCCACTGATGGCGTTCGGGCTCTATTTCGGTCTGGTGCACTCACCGCGGCATCTGCTGCGGCTTGGGGCCTGGCATGATCCATACGACCCTCGCCGAGCAGCCCGGTGGGCAGCTTGCGTCGTTGTGCCGGCAAGCTTGGTCTGTACGCTCGGGATCGTTGGGCTTGCATGGACCATGCACGATGCATTGACCGGGATGCTGGTCCCGACCTTTCGGATGATTGGTGCACTCACCCTGCCGCACATGCTCGTGACAACCTGGCTTAATGCCGATCAAAACCAGGGGTCGGGCGATGCCGTGACCCTTGCGGAAAGCCGGTGACTGGATGGACGCTTACGGCATGTTCACCCGACCACGGATGACAAGTTTGTTGGACAGGGGGTACTGCAAAGGATTGGAGATGACACTTATGTAACGCCCGGCCCTCTGGATAGCGTCGAAATCCTTAACCGCCACGATGGAAGTTAACATGAAAATAAAAGATCGGCCAGAATTCAAGCGCAAGTCGCAGGTATTGACATTCTTCCCTGGAGATACTGTTCTGACTGCCGTCAGGATAATGAGCGAAAAAAACTACGGCGCTGCGGTGATCGTGTCGGATGACCGCAAGCCGATCGGCATTGTTACCGAGCGCGACCTTATGCGCCGGTTGCTGAACCAGGAGCGCGATCCGAAAGCCACCACGCTTTCCGAAATCATGACGACCGACCTCAAGCTGGCGCGCGAAGATGACGACCTGCTGGACTGGCTGCGGCAAATGTCCAACGACCGCTTTCGCCACCTACCTATCGTCGATCAGGACGGCGCACTCGTCAGCATCATGAGCCAGGGCGATTTCGTGAGCTATACGTGGCCGCAGCTGCTCGGCCGCGTCGTTGAGCAGACGAAAGCGACCTTTGACATCAATCCGTCGATTTTTACAGCCGTCGGCGCCGTCATCGCACTCATGGCATTCGCGATCATCACCATCACAATCCGCAAGTAAGGCGGCCTGTATATTAGAGCATGATCGCTTCAGGTAGATGTAGCGATCATGCTCTAGTTTGTTGATTAAGAACGCGGAACCTCGTTTCAGGTCCAAGCAACCTGAAACGATACCGCTCTATGCCTTCATCCTGACGAGGCGGCGCGCGTCGGACATCTGCAGCAGGCCGGTTGCGAACAGCGCCGCCACGGCGGCCAGAAGGACCGCGGCATCCACCGCCAGCGCTGCGGGCAGATCGAGCGGCGGCATGGCGCGGCGGAGCGCGCAGGCGGCGGGGACCAGCACCAGCGCGATCGCCATGGCGCGGTGCTGGAACGGCACGTCCCAGTGCCGCCGTCCCCACCAGGCCGCCGCGCCGTACAGCCAGGCGTTCGCCGCCAGCACGCCCAGCGGCGCGGCCGGCAGGCCCAGCGCCGGCACCGCCACCAGGCTGACGGCCACCTGCACCACGGCGCCGACCGCGAACACCAGCGTCCAGCGCGCGGTCGCGCCCGCGACGAAGAACGCCGAGGCCACGATGGAGTAGCCGACCTGGAGCAGCACCGCGACGCTGAGCGCCGGGGCCAGCGCGATCGACCCGGCAAAGCGCGGGTCCGCCACGCGCACGAACAGGTCGAGCCCGGCGGTGTCCAGCCCGATCGCGGCCAGCGCCATGCCCAGCATCGCGATGCGGTAGATGGCGGCGAACTCGGCGGGACCGTCCGCCCGGCGGAACAGCCGGTGCCGCCACACGTCCAACGAGGATTGCAGCGGCAGGAACAGCATCGTCATCAGCAGGTTGGCGAGCGACCATGCCAGCGCGTATTCGCCCAGCTGGGCGACGCTGAGCGCCCGTGCGACGATCAGGCGGTCCGCGTTGCGCACGACGAAGAACAGCAGCGCGCCCGCCAGCAGCGGCAGGCTGTAGCGCAGCAGGGGCGCAAGCGGGCCCGGTCCGTCGGCCTCGGCGCGCGGCACGCGGAGCGTGGCCGTCATCGCGGCCAGCCCCAGCACGGACCCGGCGGCGCCGCCGAGGAACACGCCGAAGGGCCCCATGCCCAGCAGCGTCACCGTCACCACCGTGGTCCCGGCGCCGAGCACGAACTGCCCGACGCCGATCGCCACCATCGTGCGGGACCGGAGTTGCGCCTGCAGCGTCGCCTGCGGCGCCAGCGACGCGACCTCGGCCGCGATGCCCAGCGCCAGCAGCGCGCGCGTGGCCGCGTCAACCGGGTGCCCGACCAGCCAGCGGCAGGCCGGCGCCGAGGCCCAGAAGGCGATCATGCCGCCCGCCAGCCCCAGGCCGAGCAGCAGCCGGCCGGTCTGCCGCGCCAGGCGGCCGTGGCCGCGTTCGCCGTCCTGGACCCAGGCGCGCAGGTAGCCGGGCCGCAGCTCCAGCCGCAGCAGCATCGCCACCAGGCCGGCGCCCATGGTCAGCAGCTCGATCTCGCCGTAGTCCCTGGGGGACAAGTAGTGGGTGTACAGCGGCAGCAGGACCAGGCCGGCGAGGCGCTGCAGCAGCGGCGCCAGGCCGAAGATCAGCGCGTGGCCGAACACGCCGCGGCGAACGCTGGAGGTCATGGGCGGCCGGGCAGCTGGCGCAATACCGCGCGGAAGCCGTCGATATAGGCGGGCGCCAGCGCGAGCTGGGCCGCCTTCTGCGCCTGGGCGGCTGCCGTGCCGCGCGCCGCTGGGTCGGCGATCAGCGCGCGCAGGCGGCGTTCGACCGCGTCGAGGTCTTGGACGTCGACCGCCGTGCCGGGGGGCATCAGCTCCATGGCGCCCACGTTCGGGCCGCACAGCACGGGGCGGCCGGCCAGCATGGCCTCGACCAGCACCATCCCGAAGCTTTCGTAGCGCGAGGGATGCACCAGCAGGTCGCATTGCGCCAGCAGCGGCGCCAGGTCGGCCACGGCGCCGGCGAAGCGGACGCGGTCGTCCAGGGCCCTGGCGGCCGAGCGGGCCCGCAGCGCCTGCAGCGCCGGGCCGTCGCCGGCCAGCACCCAGCGGCAGGGCAGGTCCCGCAGCCGGTGCGCGAGGTCGAGGATGACGCCGAAATCCTTGCCCGGGACCATGCGTCCGGCGGCCAGGATGGTCATGATGGCGGGCCCGGTGCGCGGCGCAGGGGCGCCGGGGAAGACCGGGTGCAGCACCGTGGGCGAGAGGCGGCGCAGCCCGGTCCAGCGCCGCAGCGCCGCCGCGTGCGCCCGGCTGGCGACGACGACCGCGTCGGCACAGGCCGCAAGCTGGCGTTCCAGCCACGCGTATTGCAGCACGCCGGGCCATGCCATGCCCATCGCGCGCTCCTGCAGCGGGACGCAGGACAGCGACAGGTAGACCATGCGCGCCGTGCGGCGCCGCAGCGCCAGCGCCGCGTGCACGTCCAGCACGACGACGATGTCCGCCTGGCCCAGCAGCCCCGGCGGCATCGCATCGGCGGTTTGCCAGGCGCGCAGCATGGGGGCGATCCGCCAGAGCCGTCCGGGCGGGGCGGGGCAGGGCAGGCGGACCTGCGTCACGCCGAAGCCTTCGGCCGGGGCGTCCTGGCTGGCGACGGTGACGGCATGGTCCGCCGCCAGGCCCCGGACGAGGTTGCGCAGGATGCCGGGGCCGCCGCCGACGCCCGCCAGCCCCTGGTTGTTCAGGAACAGCAGGCGCGGCCGCCGGGGCGCCATCAGCCGGCGGGGGCGCGGGGCGCGAGGACGGCGGGGCGCAGCCGGGCCGCGATGCGGCGGATGCGCAGCACGATGCGGTCGATCAGCGTGTACTGCCAGTCGACCGACATGCGGTGGCGGGCGCGGACGATCTCGGGGACGGACATGTGCCGGGTGGGCAGCACCGGGGTGATGAACGAGCCCAGGCTTTCCCAGTCGATCGCATCGAGGTTGCCCAGCTCCTGGCTGGCCTGCAGCTCGGCGAACAGCGGGGTGCCGGGGTAGGGGACGAAATAGGCGAACTGCACGCTGTCGGGCTTCACGCGGCGCAGCCACTGCGTCGTGTTCCGCACGGATTGCCAGCTTTCGTCCGGCAGGCCGACGATCAGGTGCAGGTGCACCCGCATGCCGTGCGCCCGGGTCATGGCGACGACCTGTTCGAACAGCGCGAGCGATTTCGGGCCGTCGGTCTTGGCCGTGCCGGTGAACATCGCCTCGTCGGCGGATTCCAGGCCGTAATGCACCTCGCGGCAGCCGGCGCGGGCCATCAGGTCCAGCATGGCGTCGTCGACGAGGTCGTAGCGGGTCTCGCACACCCAGACGATGCCGAGGTCGCGCTTGATCAGCTCCTGGCAGACGGCCTTGCTGTGGCGCGGGTTGATGGTGAAGACCTGGTCGCGGAACAGGATCTGCTCGACGCCGAACTCCTGCTTCAGGCGGGCGATGTCGTCGGCGACCCGTGCTGGCGAGCGGTAGACCAGGCGCTTGCCGAAGCCGTAGGGGTAGGGGCAGTAATTGCAGGTGTAGGGGCAGCCCTTGGTGGTGAACACGGTCGCGTAGCGATAGCGGCGGCCCAGGTAGTAGTCGCTCTCGTAGCGGTTGAAATCCAGCAGCTCGTAGGCGGGGAAGTCGACGAAATCGAGCGATGCCATGCGGTCCCGCGCCGCCAGCACCTCGATTTCGCCGCCGTGCCACACGCTGCAGCCCTGCATCAGCTCGGGCGCGTGGGCCAGCAGGGCGGCGACGTTGGCGGCGACCAGCAGCTCCTCCGATTCGTCCATGACGGCGTCGGCGAGGCGGTCCTGCAGGATGCGCTGCTTGAACCATTTGGCGGTGGCGCCCACCAGGATGACCCGCAGGCCCGGCGCCAGCGCCCGGGCCCGGGCGATCAGCTGGAGGTCGTGCTCCAGCGACGGCAGGTTGACCTGCGTGACCAGCACGCGGGGCGGGTGGGGCTGGAACAGCGCGTCGAACGCGGCATCGGTCATCACCGGCTCGCTTTGCAGGTCGACGTAACGGAAGGGCGTGCCGTCCTGCTGCAGGCGGCGGGCGATGTAGAGGTAGGCGGAATAGGGGATGTCGTAATAGCGCTGATCGTGGCCGAAGCTGTCGCGTTCCGACGCCAGCGCGGTGCCCATGCCGCCCGACCATTCGCGGAAGACGTTCTTCAGCGGGGGGCTCGGCAATTGCAGGATCAGGGTGCGGGCGGGGGATGGGTCGGTCATGGGCGTTGTGCGGCATACAGCCCGGCGTAGCGTCTGGCGATGGACGGCAGGTCGAACTGCGTGCAGGCGCTTCGTCGCGCGGCCGCGCCCAGCGCGCGCCGTTCCGCCGGGTGGGCCACGAGACGGCGGACGGCGCTGCCGTATTGCGCCGCCGTGTCGAACAGCACGCCGGTGGCGCCATGCTGGATGAAGCTGTCGGTGATGCCGGGCAGCCGGCGGGCGACGACCGGCAGGGCGTGGGCCATCGCCTCCAGCAGCACGTTGCCGAAGCCTTCGCTGCGCGAGGCGAAGACGAAGATGTCGGCGGCGGCGTAGGCCGGAGAGGGGTCGTCCATGTAGCCGTGCAGGTGGATGCGGCCGGCGGCCGGCGATGCGGCGATCTCGTTCGCCAGGGCCGCGGCATAGGCGTCGTCCAGCACCGGGCCGACGAGCAGCAGGTGCAGGCGGCCCAGCTCCGGCGGGTGGTTCCGGACCAGGAAGCGCACGTCCTTGCGGGCGCACAGCCCGCCGACGAACAGCAGCAGCGTGTCCGACCTGGCGAAGCCGAAGCGCAGCCGGGCCGCGGCGCGGAGGGCGGGCGTGGGTTCGATGGCGGCGACGCCCTGCGGGATCAGATGGACGCGGCCCTGCCGCATGACGGCCAGGGAGTCGGCGTACAATCCGGGGCTGATGGCGACGACGTCGTCGATCAGCCTGCACAGGCGCCGCACGAGGCCGCGATGGCGCGGGCGGTAGCCGTCGATGACGCTGCCCATGCCGTCGTCCAGCGTGCAGGACTGCACGACGCGGGCGCCGGACAGGCGGGCGATCAGGTGATACAGGAAGTGCCGGTCGACGGCCGAATGGAAATGCACGACGTCGAAGCGCCAGGCGTTCGCGGCCACCCAGAACAGCATGCGCGGGTTGAACAGGCCGATCCGGCCGGCGCCGAACAGCCGCACGCCGTTCCCGATGGCGCCGGGGGGGCGGCGGGTCCGGTCGGCCGCAACCGCGTTGTGGATGCCGTGGCGGGCCAGATGGGGGAACATCTTTTCGAAATACAGGCCGTCGCCGGTGAAATCGGGGCGGAAGTATTTGAACAAATGCAGGACGCGGATCGGCGCGGCCAAGCGGCCGGACGCCGCCTGGACAGGCGCTGGCTCATACCTGGCGAGGCTTTCCGACATAACGTGGAGACCGAGACCCTATTGTTCCATTCTGGAACGTTAAAGAGTCTATTCCATATCTGCGTGATTTGAAACGAGAGATCGGTTCGGTTTTGTGATCCGCTGCGGCGGGTCCTGCTATGGGCAGATGTATCCGGTTCCGCCTGGGGCCTTGAAGCAGCCGACGGATTCCGGGAACAGCGCCTTCGGCAGGAACAGGATCGCGTCGGGCACGAAGATGGTGAAGGCGATCACCGCGAAGAACACGACATAGATCGGCACCGAGGCGCGCAACGCCTTGGGGAAGCTGACGCCGATGAATTTCGACGCCATCAGCAGCGCCAGCCCATAGGGCGGCGTGATCAGCCCGAAGGCCAGGGTGACGATCAGCACGACGCCCATGTGGACGCTGTTGATGCTTGCCGATTCGACGAGCTGGGTGACGACCGGCATGAAGATGATGATGGCGGGGATCGGTTCGATGAAGTCGCCGACGATCACGAACACCAGCACCAGCAGGAACATGATGGCCATCGGGTCCGTGCCCGCGACGCCCTGGATCCATCCCGCCACCACGATGGGGCCACGCAGGTAGGCGACCAGCCAGCCGAACGCGCTGGCCGCGGCGATGGTGATCAGCGGCAGGCTGAACACGAGGCCGGCCTGCACGAAGTCGCGCGGCAGCTCCCGCCAGTGGCCGGGCTTCAGCAGCGGCAGCACGACGAGCAGGATGTAGGCGACGGCGACCACCCCGGCCTCGGTCGGCGTGAACCAGCCGGTCAGGATGCCGCCCAGCAGGATGCCGGGGATCAGCAGCGGCAGCACGGCGCGGCGGCCGGCGGTGGTCAGCTGCATAAGGTTCGCGCGGGGCCGGCGGAACCCAACGGGGCCGAAGAAGTAGCAGTACAGCATCAGGCCGATGCCGATCAGCAGGCCCGGCACGATGCCGCCCAGGAACAGCCCGGCGATCGAGACGTTGCCGATCGCCCCATACACCACCGCCATGATGCTGGGCGGCACCAGGGCGGCGATCGTGCTGGCCGCCGCGATCAACGCTGCGACGAACTCCGGCCGGTAGCCTTCCCGCGCCATGGGCCCGGCCATCGTGCGCGACAGCACCGCGACGTCGGCCGAGGACGATCCGGACATGCCGGAGAAGAACATGCTGAACACGGTCGTCACCTGCGCCAGGCCGCCGCGGACGTGGCCCACCAGGGCCTGGGAGAGGTCGGCGATGCGCACGATGACGTTGGCCGAGGTCATCAGCTCGCCCACCAGCAGGAAGAACGGGATGGCCATCAGGCTCTCGGAATCGATGCCGTTGAACAGCTGGCCGACGATCGACTGGAAGCTGATGGGCGTCAGCGCGGTGCCGACGAGCACGCCGGCCATCAGGCTGAACGCCACGGGGACGCCCATGTAGCCCAGCGTCAGGAACAGCGCCGTCATTACGCCCAGGATCATGGCGTTCTCGGGTACCATCAGGCGGGACCCGTCAAGCCGCGTCCGCCAGCGGCCCCCCGTCGGCCACCAGCGCGTCCGGTGCGAAGCCGTTGCGCAGGCCGTTGACGATCTGTTCCAGGCTGAACACCGCGACCAGCACGCCGCAGACGGGGATGGGCCAGTACAGGTAGGCGATCGGGGTCATCGAGGGCATGCGGAAGCTGTTGAAGCCGCTGATGAAGTTCTGCCAGCCGAAGACGACCATCGCCAGCCCGACGCAGCCCACGACCGCCCGGTTGAAGACCTCGGCCACGGCGCGCCAGGGGCCGGACATCGCTTCGGTCATGGCCGAGAGGCACAAATGGTCTTGCCGCCGCACGGCCACGGCGGTGCCCAGGAAGATGCCGTAGGTGAAGAAGGCGCTGGTGACCTCCTGCAGCCACAGCCAGGGGCGCCCGACCTCCCGCGTGACCACGTCGGCCAGCACGGACGAGCAGAACGCGGCCAGGCACACGCCGCATAGCACCATCAGCGCGCGCTCCAGCCCGTCCAGCGCCGGCCATTTCAGGTTGCGGGCGCCGGACTGGACGATTTCGAAGCGTTCCTGCGACATGGCTACCTGTCGGCCCGGATCAGCGCCAGGATCTTCACCGCGTGCGGGCCGAGCGCCGTTGCCTGGCTGTCCTGGAACGGGGTCGCGACCGTGATGAAGCCCGCGGTATCGACGTCGGTGACGAACTTCACGCCGAGCTTCTGCAGCTTCGCCTGGCTGGCGTGCTCCAGCGCCAGCGCCTTGGCCGGCTGGGTCTTCGACACCTCGTCGGCGGCGTCCTGCACCCATTTTTTCTGGTCGGCGGACAGGCTGGTCCAGACCTTGTCGGACACCCACAGCACCGAGTTGTTCGCCTCGTGCGCCGTCAGCGACATGATCGGCGCGGTTTCGTAGTGCTTGTTGGCCTCGTAGACGTTGATGCCGTTCTCGGCCATGTCGACGACGCCGGTCTGCAGACTGGTGTAGACGCT
>JAYUCA010000221.1:0-5274 GCA_043740535.1 Rhodospirillales bacterium
CGGCCAGCGGCAGCGCCATCAGGGGCATGAAGACATGGATGGAGCCGATGACGATCGCCCACTCGGTGTACAGCCACCGCACGGGCGGCAGGCCGAGGCCGGCGAGCGCCCAGTTCAGCACGCCCTGGTCCGAGTTGGCGAGGATGACGCGCCAGCCGTAGGTGCGGATGACGACGTTGACCAGCAGCGGGGCGATGACGATGACGGCCAGGATGCGCGAGACCAGCGGATGGCCCCGGACCATCACGAGGGCCACGGGATAGGCCATGACCATCGCGCCGAGCGTGGTGAGCAGGCTGACGCGCAGGGTCGTCATCAGCACCTTGCGGTACAGGTCCACGTTGGCCAGCCGGGCGTAGTTGGCGAGGGTGAGGCCCGGCACGAGGTCACCGGTGGGGCCCTGCTGGAAAAAGCTGAAGCGGATCATGTTGCCGACCGGCACGACGAACAGCGCGAGGAAGAACAGCACGGCGGGGGCCAGCAGCATGAAGGCCGTGACGTCCCCGCGCTCTGCCAGGCCGGCGAGCCGGCGCGCGAGGCCGCACGCTGCGGGCGTCCCGGCCGGGCGGGCCTGTGCGATGCGCATGCCGATCATTGCCATGGGGGCTTATCAGCAATTTCGGCGCCACCAGCACGTCGATGCCGCCGGGCCGTGCGGCGCGGCCCGCAACGTGCATCGTGGGCTGCAGGAACCGGCGGCGCGACCAGGCCGCGCCTATTGTGCACAATCGAGAGGCCATATTGCACGCAACTGATCCAAAACCGACCGATCAGGACATCCACGACCGGATCGTCGATGCCATCCTGGGGCGGCGGCTGCAGCCCGGCGCCCGGCTGATCGAGGCGGATCTGGCGGGCCTGTTCGGCGTGAGCCGCACCAAGGTCCGCAACGCCATCGCCAAGCTGACCCAGGACGGGATCGTGCAGGTGATCCGCAACCACGGGGCCTCGGTCGTATCCCCCACGCGGGCGGAGGCGCGCCAGGTGATCGCGTTCCGGATGATGGTCGAGCCGCCGCTGGCTGCGGCGCTGGCGCACGTTCGCCCCACGGGCGCGATGCCGGCGCTCCGCCGTCATCTGGCCGCCGAGCACGCGGCGCGGCGGCTGGGCGATGGAGCGGCGCTGATCCGGCTGACCGGGGCGTTCCACCTGCTGCTGGCCCGGTTGCATGGCAACGCGCTGCTGCTGCGCGCCCTGCGGGATGCGGGGGCGCTGCTGTGCCTGTCGATCGCCAGCTATGGCCGCGGGGACCTGGCCGCGTGCCCGCCGGACGAGCATGGCCGGATCGTGGCCGCCATCGGGGCGGGCGACGCGGAGGAAGCCGCCGGGCTGATGCGCGCGCACCTGGTCCACGTCGAACACGGCATGGACCTGGTGGAGCCGGCCGGTCCGGGCGCCCGCGCGGCCGCCCTCGGCTGCGCCCTGGACCTGCCGCCGCGTCGCACCCCTGCCCGAAGGAGGACCGCATGAAGCTTCGCCACCATGGCCGTTACCCTTTCCAGGGCATCGCCGCGCGGCCCGCCAGCGCCTGGCCCGGCGGCGCCCGGATCGCATGTTACGTGGCGCTGAACCTGGAGCAGTATGCCTTCGGCGAGGGCCTGGTGGAGGACCTGGTCCCGCCGCTGGGGCAGCCCGACGTCATGAACTTCGCCTGGCGCGACTGGGGCAACCGCGTGGGGGCCTGGCGGCTGCGCGATATGTTCCAGCAGCTTGGGATCACGCCAAGCCTGCTGGTCAACACCGTGCTTTACGAGACCGCGCCGGGCCTGATCGAGGCGTTCCGCAGCCTGGGCGCGCCCGTCGTGGGACATGGCCGCACGAACGCCGAGGCGCAGTCGGGATTATCGGAGGTCGAGGAACGCGCCTTGTTGACCGAGGCGCGCGACACGATCACGGCGCGGGAGGGCCGCCCGCCGCGGGGCTGGCTGGGCCCCTGGATCAGCGAAACCGAGCGCACGCCGGACCTGCTGGACGCGCTGGGGTTCGACTACGTGCTGGACTGGTGCATGGACGACCAGCCGATCCCGCTGGCGACGACCGGCGGCTCGATCCTCGCCATCCCGTATCCACAGGAGCTGAACGACGCGAACGCCGTGGTGCTGCGGCAGGCGTCCGGACGGGACTTTTCCGACATGATCGTCGACGCGTTCGACGAACTGCTCGAGCACGCCGGCCCCCAGCGCGTCGTGTTCGGCATCGCGCTGCACACCCATGTCAGCGGACAGCCGTTCCGCCTGCGCCATCTTCGCCGGGCATTGCAGCACATCATGTCGCACCAGGACGATGTTTGGATGACCGACACCGACCGGATTGCGGTGTGCCACGCGCCAGTCGTTCTGGGCGGGTGAATACTGACCCTCTCCCTTCCGGGAGAGGGCAGGCGCATGGCGCTCAGATCGGATTGACGCCTTCGAGGTTGGGGGGCGCCGGAAAATACCGATACCCGTCGCCTTGCTTGGCAACGTGCCCCACCCCCGGCCAGGCGAAGTGATACGCCAGGATCGGCACGCGGTTGGCGGCGAACATGTCCATCATCCGCACCCGGCTTTCGGCCGACTGCGCCGGGTCGGTGTCGAACGCGAACTGCGTGCGCGGCCGTTCCAGCAGCAGGACCGGGTGGTGCGCGAGGTCACCGATGTAGCACAGCTTGCCCGCGCCGGAGTTGATCATGAACACGGTGTGGCTGACCGTGTGCCCGGGCGCCGAAAGCGCGGTGATCCCGGGCAGGATCTCCTGCTCGTTCTTGTAGAACACCATCCGGTCCTTCAGCGGGAGCAGGTTCTTCTGCGCCTGTTTCAGGAAGCTCATCCGCACCGGGTAGTCGGCGGGGATCTTCGCGTCGTCGGTCCAGTAGGCGAAGTCCGCCTCGCCGATGTAATAGCGGGCGTTGGGGAAGTTCGGCTTGCCGTCGTCGGACACCAGGCCGCCGCAATGGTCGATATGGGCGTGGCTCATGACCACGGCATCGACGTCGGCCGGGTTGATGCCGGCGGCGCGCAGGCTGGTCAGAAGCTGCCCCGTGGTCTTGCCGAACAGGCGGTCGGTGCCCATGCCGGTGTCGAACAGCACGACGCGGTCGCCGAAGTTCACGACCAGCACGTTCTGCTCCAGCACGGCGTTGTCCGTCGGCAGGAAGCTGGACGTCAGCTCCCGATTGATCTCCTCCTTGGTGATGTTCTTGAACGCGGTGTTCGGGTCGCCCAGCGGCAACTGGCCGTCGGTGACCACGGTGCATTCCGCGGCGCCCAGCTTGAAGCGGTAGAAATACGGGGCCTGGGCCTGGCCCATGGCCATTTTCGCCAAAGCCCGGCCCGGCAGGGCAAGGCCCGGGACGGCGAAGGCCGCGGCGGCGAGCACGTGCCGGCGCGATGCACCGGATGGGGTGCGAAGGGGCATGATGGTTTCCTCCTGAAGCGTCTTTTGAGGGGCGGGGTCGCCGCCCGGACGCAGCGTGCGCCACAACGCGGTTGCATCTCAATGCTATTCTGCAATCGTCACGCATCGACGATTGTGCGTGCGGAGCACCTCCGCGGCACGAACCCTGCCGCACCGCCCTGAACGATCCTGCCCGTGCGGCGTGGCGCCGGCCGGACCTGGCCCGGCGGAACCTCGTTTCAGGTCCAGGCAACCTGAAACGATACCGCTCTAATTGCCCTTGACCGCCACATAGCGTCCCGGCGCCGCCTCGATCGCCGGCAGCCCGCCCGACCCCGGCTCCCGCGCCGGCACGTGCTCGCCGTCGAGCGCCGTCACCCAGCGCTGCCAGTCCGGCCACCAGCTTCCGGCCATCTCGGTGGCGCCGGCCAGCCACGCCTCGGGGTCCGCCGGCAGCGCCGTGTTGGTCCAGTAGCTGTATTTCCCGCCCTCCGGCGCATTCACCACCCCGGCGATGTGCCCGCTGGCTGCCAGCACGAACCGGTTCGACCCGCCCAGCAGCTGCGTGCCGCGATACGTGCTCTGCCACGGCGCGATGTGATCTTCCCGCGTCGACAGGAAATACGTGGGGATCGTGATCGCCCCCAGGTCGATCGGCCGCCCCGCCAGCGTGATCCCGTTCGGCTTGCACAGCAGGTTCTGCTGGTACATCCGCCGCAGGTAGAAGCTGTGCATCGCCGCCGGCATCCGCGTGCTGTCGCTGTTCCAGTACAGCAGGTCGAACGGGAACGCATCGTTGCCCAACAGGTAGTTGTTCACCACGAACGACCAGATCAGGTCGTTGGCCCGGAGCATGTTGAACGTCGATGCCATCTCGCTGCCATCGAGGAAGCCGCGCTTCTCCATCTTCTCCTCGATGCCCTTCAACTGCTCCTCGTCGATGAACACGCCCAGCTCGCCCGCCTCCTGGAAGTCAGTCATCGTCACGAAGAACGTCGCCGACCTGATGCGGTCGTCCCCGGCCGCCGCCATCCAGGCCAGCGTGCTGGCCAGCAGCGTCCCGCCCAGGCAATACCCGATCGCGTTGACCTCCCGCTCCCCGGTCGCCTTCTCGATGGCGTCCAGCGCGGCCAGGTATCCTTCGGTCATGTAGTCTTCGAAGTTCTTCTGGGCCAGGTTCTCGTCCGGGTTCACCCAGCTGATCATGAACACCGTGTGGCCCTGCGCCACGCACCACCGCACCAGGCTGTTCTTCGGCCGCAGGTCCAGGATGTAGAACTTGTTGATCCACGGCGGCCCGATCAGCAGCGGCCGCTTCAGCACCGTCTCGGTCGACGGCGAATACTGGATCAGCTGCATCAACTCGTTCTGGAACACCACCTTGCCCGGGCTGATGGCGATGTTCTCGCCCATCCGGAACGCGTCGGTGTCCGTCATCTTAATCGTCAGCTTGCCGCGGCCACGCTCCAGGTCCGACAGCAGGTTGTTCAGCCCGCGCAGCAGGTTCTCGCCCCCGGTCTCCGCCGTTTTGCGCAGCACCTCGGGGTTGGTCATCAGGAAGTTGCTGGGGCTCATCGCATCGACGAACTGGCGCGAATAGAAATCCACCTTCTGCGCCGTCTTCGGCTCCAGCCCGTCGACATGGGTCACCACGTCGTTCACGTAGCGCGCGCTGAGCAGATATGACTGCTTGATGAAGTCGAAGACCTCGTTCTCCTTCCAGGCGTCGTCCTTGAAGCGCTTGTCCTTCGGGTCCGCCTGGATCACGGGCGGCGTCTCCATGCCCCACATCCGCCGCGCCGTGTTCTGCCACAGCGTCATGTAGTCCTGCCAGAAGCCGATCTGCGCCTGGACCATCTTGGCCGGGTCCTTCATCAGCTGCTGCGTCATCTCCATGAA
>JAYUCA010000222.1:0-2694 GCA_043740535.1 Rhodospirillales bacterium
CGTGCTGGCCACGCTGAAGGCCGAGGGCCAGTCCATCCTGATCATCGACAAGAACCTGGCCGCCGTCATGCGCCTCGCCGACGCCGTCGTCGTGCTGGAGAAAGGCCGCTCCGTCTGGACCGGAACCGCCGCCGCGCTCGCCGCCGCGCCGGCCATCCGCGACGCCTACCTCCACATCTAGAGCGGTATCGTTTCAGGTTGCTTGGACCTGGAACGAGGTTCCGCGTTCTTAATCAACAAGCTAGAGCAGGATCGCTTCATCTACCTGAAGCGATCATGCTCTAGGCAAACTCGCGTAGCGTCCGCTCCTCACAAGACCCAAGCGGAGTTGCGCTGACACGAACTCCGCTTATACCAGAGGCGCTCAGTACTGACCCGTCATCGCGAGCCCTTGCGAAGCGATCCAGGACCGGTAGATCAGGCCCGGCCGCCCTGGACGGCTTCGCAAGTGCTCGCAGCGGCGATGCGGACCGGTCAATGCTTGATATCCCTGGTATGAGAGAGACCTCCCATGGCACACGAACAAGGCATCACCCGCGCCGGCCAAAGCCTCGACGGCGTCGTCTGGAACATCCTGGGCCAGACCTACAAGCCCGTGCAGCGGTCCGAAGCCTCCTTCGCCTTCGACACGCTGTTCCCCCCCGGCGCCTTCGTGCCGCCCCACGTCCACCCCGACCAGGACGAGTTCATCCGCGTGCTCGATGGCCGCTTCGACCTCTGGCTGGATGGCCAGCACCTTTCGGCCGCCCCCGGCGACCTGATCCGCCTCCCGCAAGGCTCGAAGCACGGCATCTTCAACCGCAGCCCCACCCCGACCCGCGCCCTGTTCTGGGTCGCCCCCGCCCGGCGCCTCTACGACCTGTTCGTCCAGCTCGACAACCTCGCCGACCCGGCCGAAGTCGTCCGCCGCGCCGCCGCCTGCAACATCCACTTCCTCCCCCCCGACGCCTGGCCCGCCGCCGACTATCTCCCGAACGCCTGAAACCCATGGACCCCATCCTCATCGCCGGCGGCGGCGTCGGCGGCCTCACGCTCGCGCTGATGCTGAACCAGCGAGGCATCCCCAACCGGGTGTTCGAGGCCGCCCGCACCGTCCTGCCGCTCGGCGTCGGCATCAACGCCCTGCCGCACGCCATCCGAGAGCTGGCCGCACTCGGCCTGCTGCCCCGGCTCGACGCGATCGGCATCCGCACCCGCACGCTGACCTACGCCAACCACCGCGGCCAGGTCATCTGGACCGAACCCAGGGGCCTGCACGCCGGGCACGAGGCGCCGCAATTCTCGATCCACCGCGGCCGCCTGCAGGCCATGCTGTGGGACGCCGTGGCCGAACGCGCCACCACCGCCCCCATCTGCGGCCACCGCCTGCTCGACGCCACGCAGCACGCATCCGGCGTCACCGCCCGGTTCCAGGCGCCCGACGGCACGATCGAAGCCATCGAAGGCGCCGCGCTGGTCGGCGCCGACGGCATCCACTCCACGCTGCGGGCGGCGCTGCACCCGGACGACGGCGGCATCCGGTGGAACGGCATCACGATGTGGCGCGGCGCGATCGACTGGCCGGCATTCGACGGCGGCGACGCCATGGTCATCGCCGGCGACGCCGTCGCCAAGCTGGTCCTGTATCCCATCGCACCCGGCTCGACCCCCGCCACCCGCCTCACCAACTGGGTCATCTACGCCCGCATCGCCGAGCCCGGCGCCACGCCCCCCGAACGCGAAAGCTGGTCCCGCCCCGGCGCATACGCCGACTTTTCACGGTTCGCCAAACGCCTGAGCCTCCCCGCCGCCGACATCCCCGCCATGATCCAGGCCACGACAGAGGTCTTCGAATACCCGATGTGCGACCGCGACCCGCTGCCCTGGTGGACCCAGGGCCGCCTCACGCTGCTGGGCGACGCCGCGCACCCCATGTATCCCGTAGGCTCCAACGGCGCCTCCCAGGCGATCCTCGATGCACGCTGCCTCGCCGACCTGCTGGCCAGCCAGCCCGTCCCCGAGGCCCTGGCCGCATACGACGCCGCCCGCCGCCCCGCCACCGCCGACATCGTCCGCTCGAACCGCGCCGGCGGCCCCGAGCGCGTCATCGACCTGGTCGCCGCCCGCGCCCCCCAGGGCTTCACCAGCCTGCAGGACGTCGCAACCGGGACGGAGCTGCACGGCATCGTCCGCGGCTACGCCCAGCTGGCCGGCTTCGCAGTCGCCCCGTGATGCGCGGCCCGCGATGACGGGCCATGATCAACCACGTCATCTGCGATGACGGGCCATGATCGACCACGTCATCTGCGATGACGGGCCATGATCGACCACGTCATCTGCGATGACGGGCCATGAACGACCACGTCATCCCCGGGCCTGCTTGTCCCGGGGATCTCGTCGCAGCGGTCGTGTCGCCACGGCCCCAGGACCACGACTCCTCTACCGCCGTCATCGCTAGAGCGGTATCGTTTCAGGTTGCTTGGACCTGAAACGAGGTTCCGCGTTCTTATACCAACGACATTAAGTACTGACTCGTCATCGCGAGCCCTTGCGAAGCGATCCAGGACCGATAGATCAGGTCTGGCCGCCCTGGACTGCTTCGCAACAGCTCGCAGTGTCATGGTTTCCGGCATATCTTTTTATCAGGACACCCGCAGTCGAAAAGCAATGGAGGCTTTACAAAAAATAAATGCGCCATTAAGTAAGGTGATCAGA
>JAYUCA010000223.1:0-2973 GCA_043740535.1 Rhodospirillales bacterium
TCGGGCTTCAGCGTGATGAAGGCGCAAGGCGTCTCGCCCCACGTGACGTCGGGCCGGGCGACCACGGCGGCCTCAAGCACCGCGGGATGGCGGTACAGCACGTCTTCCACCTCGATGGTCGAGATGTTCTCGCCACCGGAGATGATGATGTCCTTCGAGCGGTCGCGGATTTCCGCGTAGCCGTTCTTGTGCCACACGGCCAGGTCGCCGGTGTGGAACCAGCCGCCCTCGAACGCCTCGGCGGTGGCCGTGGGGTTCTTCAGGTAGCCCTTCATGACCACGTTGCCGCGCATGAAGATCTCGCCCATCGTCGTGCCGTCCTGCGGCACGGGCGCCATCGTGCGCGCGTCGGCGACCATCATCTCCTCCTGCACCATGTAGGGCACGCCCTGCCGGGCCCGGATCGTCGCGCGCTGGTCGTCCGGCAGCGCGTCCCACGCCTCGTCCCAGGCGCAGACGGTGACGGGGCCGTAGGTTTCCGTCAGGCCATAGACGTGGGTGATGTCGAAACCGAGCTTCTCCATGCCCTCCAGCACCGCGGCCGGCGGCGCCGCCCCCGCGGTCATGACGCGCACGCGGGTCGGCAAGGTCGTCACGCCCTTGTGGTTCAGTACCATGCCCAGCACGATCGGCGCGCCGCACAGATGCGTGATGCCGTTCGCGGTGATCGACTCCAGCACCGCCGCCGCCTCGACCCGGCGCAGGCACACGTTCGTCCCCGCCATCGCGGCCACCGTCCACGGGAACGTCCAGCCGTTGCAGTGGAACATCGGCAGCGTCCACAGATAGACCGGATGCTGCGCCATGCCCCACGTCAGCGCGTTGCCGACCGCGTTCAGGTAGGCGCCGCGGTGATGATACACGACGCCCTTGGGGTTGCCGGTGGTGCCGGAGGTGTAGTTCAGCGCGATCGCGTCCCACTCGTCGGGCGGCAGCGACGCGTCATACCCGGGGTCGCCGCCGGCCAGGAACGCCTCGTAGTCGATGCTGCCGACCGGGTCGTTCGCGGGCGCCAGCGCGTCGTCGATGTCGATGACGAGCGGGGCCGGGCCGGTCAGCGCGGCCAGCGCCAGCCGGATGGTGGGGGCGAATTCGCGGTCCACCAGCAGCACCTTCGCCTCGCCGTGCTCCACGATGAACGCGATGGTCGCTGCATCGAGCCGGGTGTTGATGGCGTTCAGCACCGCGCCCAGCATCGGGATGCCGAAATGCGCCTCCACCATGGCAGGCGTGTTGGGCGCGATGATCGCGACGGTCTGGCCCCGCTGCACCCCGGCGGCGGCCAGCGCGGATGCCAGCCGGCGGCACCGCGCATACGTGTCCCCCCAGGTCTGCCGCAGCGCGCCGTGCACGATGCCGATGCGGTCCGGGAAGGTCGATGCGGTGCGCCGGATGAAGGTGATCGGGCTGAGTGCCGCATGGTTGGCGGCGTTCTGCGGCAGGTCGAACATCGGTTCGTTTATCCCTTGGAGGCCCTTGTTTGCGCGGGCGCTTCGGCCGGGCGAGTGTAACAGGACCGGCGCCGCAAGAGCTAAGCAGATTCCCGCAGGCCCACCAACGCCGCGCAGCCAAAGGAAGCCGACCGGCCAACTAACCCCTGGCGTGCAGCCGCCGGTCCAGCGACAGCAGGCCCACGTTCATGACGATCGCGACCACCACGACGATCAGGATGACGGACGTGGTCAGCCGCACGTTATGCAGGTTGCTGCCGTTCACGATCAGGAACCCGAGGCCGCGTTGGGACGCGAACATCTCCCCGATCAGCACCCCCAGCAAGGTCAGCGAGCACCCCACCCGCAGCCCCGTCACGATCTCGGGCAGCACTGCCGGCATCAGAACCGACCGCATCGTCTGCGCGGGCGTCAGCCGGAGTGCCCGTGCGGTCCGCAGCAGCGTGGGGCTGAGCGTCTTGACGGCGTTCAGCGTGAACAGGGTGATCGGGATGATGCCGTGGATGACCCCGAACGCCACCTTCGCCCCCATGCCCAGGCCGAAGATCAGCAGGATCATCGGATACAGCGTGACCTTCGGTACCGAATACAGCCCGGCCAGGATCGGCTCCATCACGTCGCCGGCGAAGCGCCGCAGCCCCAGCACGAGGCCCAGCAGCACGCCTAGCACGGCCGAGATCGCCAGCGCCTCCAGGAACGCCAGCCCGGTGGCGGCGAAGTGGTCCCACAGCATCGAGCCCCGCAGCAGCCCGGCTGCATAGGCCAGCGTCTGCCAGGGCGCGGCGATCGCCGCCTCGCCGGAATAGGCGAACAGCGCCTGCCAGACGGCGAGCACGACGGCCAGCGTCAGCACCGAATCGACCACGCGCCCGCGCGGCCAGAACCGGACGGCCCGCGCCTCGCTCATCCGCGGCCCCGTCGACGGATCAGCCGCTGTTCCCACACGTGCAGCCCCATGTTCATGGTCGTCACGATGACGACGACGAACAGCATCAGCGCATACATCGTGGCGTTATCGAAGCTCTCATAGGCATAGGCGATGGAGTGCCCGAGGCCGGCGCCCGCCAGGATGAACTCCCCGGCGATGATGCCGACGAACGAATAGGCCAGCGCCAGCTTCATCCCGGTGAACAACGACGGCGCCGCGGCCGGCAGCGTGATCCGCACCAGCGTCTGGAACCGGCCCAGCCGGTGCATGCGCGCGGTGCGGATCAGCACCGGCGGCACCCGGTCCAGCCCGGCGATCGTGCTCATCATCATCGCCGGCGTCGCGAAGGCCAGGCCCAGCACGATCAACGGGTTGCTGTTCAACCCGAAGATCGACACCAGCAGCGGATAGAACACGAAGGACGGCACGGAGTAGTAGGAACTCAGCAGCGGATCCAACGCCCGCCGCAGCCGCGGCAGCCCGTGCACCCCGGCGCCGAGCAGGAACCCGCCGACGATCGACAGGCAGAACGCCGTCGCCACGGTCCAGGACGTCTGCACGATGTCGCCATCGATGTCGCCGGAGGCCAGCAGC
>JAYUCA010000224.1:0-2603 GCA_043740535.1 Rhodospirillales bacterium
GCCGTGTTGTCCAGCACGCCGGTCAATGCCACCGGGCCGGTGATGGTCGCGCCGGCGATGCCGCCCAGCAGCGAAGCGGGCGTGATGTTGCCAGCGACCGAAAGCGTGCCTGCGATCTGCGCGCCCGCCAGACCGGTCAGCGTCGTCTGCGTGCCGGTCGTCCCAAAGACCAGCGTGCCGCCCACCGCGACGCTGAGCGCCCCGGGCTGGGCCGCCGCCGCCAGGGTGATGCCCGCGCCGACCTGCAACGTGCCGGCGACCGTGATGGCCCCGCCGTTGCTCAGCGTGCCCTTGCCGCCGAGGTTCAACGTGTACGCCGCCGGCACGCTGATGACCGCGTTCTTTCCCAGCGTCACCGTCTGGCTCGTCACCGAATTGCCGATGTTGAGGTTGGCGAAGCCGCCACTCGATCCACCAGGGCTGATCGAAGCGTTGTCGAACGTCGAGGAGTCGCCGAACGTCAGCGTCCCGTTATTGATGTGGATCGTGCCTGGAGACACGCCGTCGGGACCGACCACCGAGACATTGTTGATGAACGTCAACGACGTGGAGAAGGTCGTGAACTCTAGATTGCCGACCACCCGCACGCCGTCGAGCGTCCCGGAGCCGCCAAAACCGCCAGCATTGGTGAGCGTACCCCCGTTGAGGATCAGGCTGCCGCCCTTCAGCGTGCCGCCTGACAGGGCCAGCGTGCCCCCGTTCAGCGCGTAGGACGTCTTGACCACGAGGTTCGCGCCTGACCCGATCGACACGGTCGAACTCAACGCGCTCTGCACCACCGAGCCGATGAACGTGTTGGCCGCCGTAACGGTGATGGTATACGTCCCCACCGTATCGATCGTCGCGATGTCGTCGGAGGTCGCCGTTCCGCCAGGCACGACGCCCGTCGACCAATCGGCCGCCGTCGTCCAGTTCGCACTGACGCCACTCAGCCATTTCGCACTTGCCATTGCAACGCTCCCCCGCAATGCGTGAAACCAGCATCACTGGAATGCAAAGGTCAACTGTCCGAAACGAGATAATGTTCGGATGGGTTGCTTACCGAGCGGTCAGCGGGATAATGACTCCAATAGGTCATACCCGTTCAGCACGACCCCGCCGTGTTTTCGCGCCGTGCCCTTTCGACGTCCGCCAGGGTACAAACGCAGCGTCCGAACGAGAGGGGACTCCGATGTCCAGCAAAGCCGAGCAGTTCCACGCCCTCCATCAATCCGGCTGCTTCCTGATCGCGAATGCCTGGGATGCCGGCAGCGCCAAACTATTGACCCAGCAGGGATTCCACGCCTTGGCGACCACATCGGCCGGGCTTGCGTTCATGCTGGGGCGGGCCGATGGGGAGGCGGCCGTTTCCCGTGCGGAGGCGCTGGCCAATGCGCGGGACATCGTCGCGGCGACGGCGCTGCCGGTTTCGGCGGACCTCGAGGACGGGTATGGCCCGGCGCCGGCGGACTGCGCGGACACGGTGCGCGCCGCGATCGAGGCCGGGCTGTGCGGGTGCACGATCGAGGACACGACGGCGGACCCGGCGGCGCCGCTGCATGGGTTCGATGCGGCGGTGGCGCGGGTCCGGGCGGCGGTCGCGGCGGCGCGGGGGGCGCCGCACCCGTTCGTGCTGACGGCGCGGGCGGAGAATTTCCTGCACGGGGCGCCGGACCTGGATGACACCATCCGGCGGCTGGCGGCGTTCGCCGAGGCGGGGGCGGACTGCCTTTATGCGCCGGGGCTGCCGAGCATGGCGGCGATCCGGGCGGTGGTGGCGGCGGTGGCCCCGCTTCCGGTCAACGTGCTGACGGGGCCGCGGGACGGGCTGGTGACGCTGGATGCGCTCCGGCAGGCGGGGGTTCGGCGGGTCAGCGTGGGGGGCGCGGTGGCGCGGGCGGCGTATGGGCAGGTGATCGCGATGGGGCGGGCGTTGGCGGGCGGGGACATCGCGGGGGCGATGCAGGGCGTGGTGGGGAATGCGGTGATGAACGAGGCGATGCGGAGGGGATGACGTTGGCGGCGCGGCGATGACGCGATCGGTGCTTTATTCGACGGAGAACTACCGGGTCACGCGCCATCCCGTCGCCGCCAGCGCCGTCACGATCGTCATCTTCGACTTCTGGACCGAGCGTCCCAGCCTGGATGACGAACCGCCGGGCGAGCGGTTCTTCGTGCAGCAGGGGCTGAATGTGATCGGGGTGAAGACGGCGCGCAACGACTGGTATCAGGGCAATGAGATGGCAGAGGTCTGCGCCTGCGTCGTGGCCGCGACGCCGGGCCAGCGGCGGGTCGGCTACGGGGGGAGCATGGGGGGGTATGCGGCGATCAACTTCGCCCAGGACCTTGACCTGCACGACGTCATTGCGATCTGCCCGCAATTCTCCATCGACCGCGTCAAGGCGCCGTTCGAGCGGCGGTGGCGGGCGGAGGCTGGGGAGATCGACTTCAAGCTCGATCGGATGGATCGGCGGCGCAGCGACCGTCCGGCGCGCGGCCACCTGGTGTTCGATCCGCACACAGTGGACGGGTTGCATGCGGAGCGGATCCTGGCGCATCACGATCTGGTCCCCGTCCGCATCCGCCATGGCGGTCATGACCAGATGCTGCTGCTGCAGCAGTGC
>JAYUCA010000225.1:0-1983 GCA_043740535.1 Rhodospirillales bacterium
CTGCGAACTTGGTGGCGTTGTACCAGCCGATGGCGGGAAAGGAGCGCAGGCCGCCGATCGACGACACGTTGACGATGAAGCCCTGGCGCCGGTTGCGCATGCCGGGCAGCACCGCCTGGATCATGGCGCCCATGCCGAACACGTTGATGTCGAACATGCGCCTGATCTCGGCATCCTCGCCCTCTTCGACGGCTGCGAAGTAGCCGATGCCGGCGTTGTTCACGAGGACGTCGATATGGCCGAACCGGGCCTCGGCGGCGGCGACCGCGGCGGCGACCTGGGCTGGATCGGTGACGTCGAGCTGGAGGATGAGGGCGTCCCTGGCATCCCGGAACTCGCTGAGCGTGGCGGGATCTCGCGCGGTCACCACGACCCGCGATTCCTGGCGCAGCAGCTGGGTTGCAAGCTCTCGCCCGAAGCCGGTGGAGCAGCCGGTGATGAACCAGACGGATCGCTTCGTGATGGCGGAGCCGCCGAGCTGATGGGGCAATGCCGTTCTCCTTGTTGAAACTGCCGGGTGGAGGGGCCCTGCTGGCCCGCCGATCGGTATCTGATCCTTCGGTGGCCGCACGATCAGGGTCGGAAACTACCTACGCCGCGTGCGGCCGGGCGGCGGTTGCGCGCCTGGCATTGCCCGGAACGCGACGCTGCGCCGTGGCATGCGCGGCCATGGGTAGTTTCCGACCCTGTCGGCGCCGCGGCAATTCCCGGATCATCCGCCGACGCCGCATAAAAGGACAGCATCGTGGAAGAAACCGAAGTCATCGCAACGTTCGGACCGGCGGCGGGCGACTGGGCGACGCTGTCCAAATCGAGCCGTAAAACGCTTGAGGCGCTGTTCAGGCATCCCCTGGCGCACAACCTCGAGTGGTCTGCGCTGGCGGCGCTGTTCGAGGCGCTCGGGACGGTGGAGCAGAAGCCGTATCATGAGATGTCATTCAAGATCGGCGGCGAGCATCACCGGACCCACAAGCCGCACGGCAAGGAGCTGACGACGGCGGAGGTGATGGAATTTCGCCACATGCTGACGCGCGCGGGCTGGTCGCCCCAGGCGCCGGTGGCCGCCGGCGGGGCGCAGGGGGCGGGCGAGGCGCCTGATGCGGCGCCCGATCTTCTGGCGGTGGTGGATCACCACGAGGCGCGGCTGTATCGCCTGGACCTTCGGCCGGCCGACATGGTGGACCATGTGATCAGCCCTTACGACCTGCACCATTTCCGCCATCCGCTCAGCCACAAGGACCAGCCGCGGGACCGGGGGCAACGGACGCCGGAAGACCACAGCTTCTACGAGCGCATCGCAGAGGCCCTGGCGGGCGGCAGGCGGATCGTGCTGATCGGCCACGGCAAGGGCCACAGCAATGCGGCGCATCACCTGAACGACTACGTGAAGCAGCATCATCCCGAGACGTTCCAGCGGATCGTGTGCGAGGTCGTGGCCGATCTTTCGAGCCTGACGGCACCGCAGCTGCTGGACGTCGGGCGGCGTGCGCTGACGCCGGGTTGAGGTTGACGGCGGGGCGGCCGTCCTGCCCGAGGGGGGCGCGAGCCAATGGATGGGCGGCTCCCCATGACGGGTTGGGGTCCGGGAGGCCGAGAATCATCCCACGGATGTTAAGCATAGACCGGTCCGCATCGCCGCTGCGAGTTCTTGCGAAGCAGTCCAGGACGGCCAGACCTGATCTATCGGTCCTGGATCGCTTCGCAAGGGCTCGCGATGACGGGTCATTACTTCATGTCCCGGGTATCCTTCGTAGGCGAGAGTCAGGACTTCACGGGTTGCGGCTCAATGCCCGGGCGAGTGCGGCATCGAGGTTTTTCGAGGCATCGACGTCCGCCAGGGGGCGGCCCGGCGCTGCCCTGGCGCCCAGGCCGACGAGAAGCTCGGCGATCCGCACGGCGCAGGCGATGCCGTCCAGCAGGTGCACCATCGACATGGGCTGAAGCCTGGTCGCCATGCCTGCAATGGCGGCGCCCGCGATCACG
>JAYUCA010000226.1:0-2244 GCA_043740535.1 Rhodospirillales bacterium
GCGGCGGGTGGTGGCGCTGTCGCTGGCGGCGGCGCTGCTGCCGTGGGGGATGGCCGCGGCGGGCGCCGGGTTCGGGGCCTGGACGGCCGGCGTGGCGGCCTGGGGGGTGAAGCTGGCGGTGCTCGGGGCGTTCGCCGCACTGGCGCGGCGGCAACACGGCCTGCTGCCGGCGGCCGCGCTGCTGGCGCTGATCGCCTGCGTCGTCCTGGGCGTGCAGGGCGCGGAATGACGGCCAGCGTGCTGATCCGCGCCGCCATGCCGGTCACGTGTCAGCCCGGCACGCGGTTCCTGCTGTCGGCGGAGGCGTGGCGGGACATGGCGGCGGCGCTGCCGGCGGAACCGGGGCTGGCCTTCGTCGCGCTGTGGGCGGATGCGACCGAGGTGCATGCGCTGTTCGACGGCGGCGGGCCGCTGCTGGCCTCGGCGCCGGTGGAGGCCGGGCTGTATGCAGCGCTTTCGCCGGCGCGGCCTGGCGCTGCGTTGTTCGAGCGGGCGGTGGCGGACCTGTGGGGCCACCAGGCGGCGAATGCGGTGGACGTGCGCCCCTGGCTGGACCACGGCGCCTGGCCGCTGCTGCGCCCGCTGTCGGACCGTCCGGCCCCGAACGCGGCGCCCGAGCCGGAATGGCCGGAGATGCTGGACGGACCGGGCCAGGCGCTGCCGTCCGGACCGCTGCCGCCCGGCGTGCCGAGCCAGGCGCATGTGCTGCTCCGGTTCGAGAACGACCGGGTCCGCCGGATGGAGGTGCGGCTGGGATATGCCCATCGCGGCGTGCTGGGGCTGATGCGCGGCAAGTCGTCGACGGGGGCGGCCAGGATCGCGGCGCGGATCAACGGGGCAGCCACGGTGGCGCACTCGACGGCCTTCGCGCGGGCGGTCGAGGCGGCGCTGGAGACGCCGGCCCCGCCCCGGGCCGCGGCGCTGCGGCGCGTGATGCTGGCCATCGAGCGGATCGCGGTCCGCTTGCACGACGTGCAGGCCGCCGCCGGCGGGGCCTGGCCCGCTGCGTCGGCGGCGCGGGAGCGGCTGCTGGCCGCCTGTGACGAAGCCTTCGGGCACCGGCTGATGATGGACGTCGTGCGGCCCGGCGGGGTGGCGGGCGATCTGGCCGGGCTGCCGGGTCTGGATGCGGCGCTTGATGCCGTGCCGGCGCTCGCACGGGGCTGGCCAGCGGTCGGGCGGCTGTCGATCGGTGCGGCGCTGCGGCTGGGGCCGGGCGGGATCGCCGGCCGAGCCTCCGGGCGAATGGACCCGGCGTCGCCGGATGCGCCGCTGCTGACCGGTGGGGACCTCGCGGCGCGGATGGCGCTGCTGGCCGAGGCGGTGCGGCTGGATGTGGAGGTGGCGCGCGAGGGTCTGGTCACGCTGCCCGATGGCGCGGACAGCGTCGTGCTGCCGCATGGCTCAATGGAGGGGCTGGGCGTCGCCGTGGGGCCGCAGGGCCGGGTGTGGCACTGGGTGCGGCTGGGCGGCGGCGTGGTGTCCGCCTCGTTCGCGGCGGACCCGGCGTGGCTGCTGCTGCCGGCGCTGGAAACCGCCATGGAGGGCGAGGCGATGGATGCGCTGCCCGTGATCGCCGCGTCGTTCGGGGTGCGGGTGGCGGGGATGGACCTGTGACGGCATCCACGGCGGATGACGCCCTGGTGGGCCAGCTGGTCGCGCGCATGGACGCGGCGGCCGAGGCGCGGCTGGGGCGCAGCCTGGCGCTGCACCCGGTCGCTACCGGGGATTGCGGCGGCTGCGCGCTGGAGATGGCGATGCTGCTGGGCGTCGGGCGGGGGCTGGCGCGGCTGGGGCTGACGGTGCTGGACACGCCGGTGGGGGCGGACGTGCTGCTGGTCACGGGGGTGATGACGCGCAGCCTGGTGGCGCCGGTGCAGCGGGCGCTGCAGGTGATGGGTGCGCCGCGCTGGGTGGTGGCGGTGGGGGACTGCGCGGTGGACGGCGGGGTGTTCGCGGCCAGCGGCGCAGTGTCCGGGGGGTTGGGGGCGGCGGTGGCGGTGGACCTGGTGGTGCCGGGGTGCCCGCCCCCGCCGGCGGCGATCCTGGCGGGGTTGCGGGCTTTGCTGGCGGCGAATGGGTAGAGCGGTATCGTTTCAGGTCGCTTGGACCTGAAACGAGGTTCCGCGTTCTTAGAAACATCTACCTGAAGCGATCATGCTCTAGGGCAAGCGGGTCGCTGACACCCACCCCCGGCCCTCCTTGAAGTTGCTCGGTTGTCCGGGAACGTTACTTGCCCTTTAA
>JAYUCA010000227.1:0-5546 GCA_043740535.1 Rhodospirillales bacterium
GACCTTGAGCGTCTGGTACAGGAAGTCGAGGTTGTTCATCCGGGCGGCCATCTGCGCCTCGACCCGGCTCAGCAGGCGCGGCAGCAGGATGTGGTTCAGCGCGGTGAGATAGGCGTCCTGCCCGGCCTGGCTGAGCTTGCTGCCCTGGTACAGGCCGAAGGTCAGGCTCATCGGCGGATTGAAGTCGCGTTCCTTGTAGCCGACGCGCAGGCCGCGCAGCGTGTCGAGCGGCGGCAGGGCGGCGACCAGGTCCTGGTCGCCGGGGCCGCGGCGCTGCAGCTCGGCGAACTGCGTGCGATAGGTCTGCGTGCCGGCATGCACCTGGGCGATCAGCTCGCGGTTGCCGACGTAGCTGCTGAACCAGGACCCGGCCAGGACCAGCAGCAGCGCGGCACAGGCGGAGTAGGCGGCGATGCTGACGATCCTGGCCCGCCGCTCCACCTTGCGGTCGAGCCCGGCCAGGCCGGCTTCGCCGAACACCACGTCTTTCAGCAGCTTCGTCAGGAAGTAGCTGCGGCCGGGCCCGGTCGGCGCGACGACGGCCTGGCGCTGCAGGCCGAATTCGGACGCCATGGCGCCCAGCAGGCGGTCGATCGCCATGCCTTCCTGCGTGCCGCTGGTCAGGTAGACCCCGCGCAGCAGCGGACGGGCCTCCAGCCGGCTGGGGCGGAAGATCTCGGTCAGGAAGTCGGCGGCGACCTCTTTCAATGACGCCACCTGCTGCGGGAAGCCGAAGATCAGCCGGCGGCGACGGATGTCCGGCTCCTGATGCACGCGCTCCAGCATGCGGTCGTTCAGGCGGTTCAGCAGCAGCTCGAACTCGCCGGTGAAGCCGGCGACCGCGCCTTCCTCGTCGGCGCCGTCGTCCAGCGGCAGGGTCGCACCCCAGACCTGCTCGCGCTCGTCCTTGCCGAGGTTGTCGTAGAACTCGGAGAAGCCGGCGATCAGGTCGGCCTTGGTGAACAGCACATAGACGGGCAGGCGCAGGCCCAGCTTGTCCTGCAGCTCCCGCAGGCGCTGCCGGATGGCGTGGGAGTGGCCGCGCCGCGCCGTCTCGTCCAGGGTGGCGATGTCGGACAGGCTGATGGCGATCAGCACGCCGTTCAGCGGCTGCCGCTTGCGGTGCTTCTTCAGCACGTCCAGGAAGCCGAGCCAGGCCGCGCTGTCGACCTCCTCGGTGCTGTCCTGCGTCGTGTAGCGTCCGGCGGTGTCGATCAGCACCGCCTCGTCGGTGAACATCCACTCGCAGTTGCGGGTGCCGCCGACGCCGCGGATCGGCTGCTTGCTTTCGAGCGGGAACTTCAGGCCGCAGTTCTGCAGGGCCGTCGTCTTGCCGGCGCCGGGCGGGCCGATGATCATGTACCAGGGCATCGCGGCCAGGCGCTTGCGCGACCCGCCCAGCTTGGACTTCTTCAGCGACCCCACCGCCTGGTGCAGGCGGTCCTTCAGCAGGGCGACCTCCTCGGCGGAGGCCTTCTCGATCTCCTTGGCCTTCACGTCGACGGCGCCCTCGGCGATGCCGGCCGCCAGCTCCTTGTCGCGTTTGTGGGCCGACAGCTCGTGCAGAAGGTTCGTGACCAGCCACAGGACGACGATCAGCGCCATCAGCACGAAGCGCGCGATCTCGGTTTCCAGCGGGTGCGTCGCGCCGAAGCCGAACATGGGGCCCAGGAACCAGACGAGGGCGATCAGCACGAGGGCGCCGACGGCGGTGCGGACCCAGCGGGATCGATAGAAGCGCAGCAGGAAGAAGCTCATCAGATGGAATCCGAAGGCCGGGTGAGGGTGACGTCGGTCCGCCGGTTCTGCTGGCGGCCCTCCGGGGTCGCGTTCGGCGCGATGGGGTCGCGGTCGCCCTTGCCTTCGGCCTTCAGGCGGGCCGGGGCCTTCAGGCGGGCGCGCAGGGCGTCGGCGACGGTGTCGGCGCGGGCCTTCGACAGCTCGAAGTTGGAGGGGAAGCGCGCGGTGCGGATGGCCTGGTTGTCGGTGTAGCCGCTGACGGTCACCTGGCCGGGCTCCGTCTCCAGCGCGTCGCCGATCCGGGCCAGCAGCGCGGGGTAGATGGGGCCGAGCAGCGCCTGGCCGGACGCGAACATGTTGCGGTTGACCAGGCGGATGGTCACGGTCTGGGCGTCCTCCAGCACGACGACCAGGCCGTCGCGGATCTCGGGGGCCAGGAACTGCCGCAGCCGCATGCTGAAGCTGCTGGGCGGCATGGGCTGCGGTGGGGCGCTGGCGGGGGCGGGGGCTGCGGGCGTCGCGGGGGCCGGCGGCTGGGCCCGCGTGATCGCCATCGCCTGCGCGGGCGGCAGCGACGACAGCTCGGCGTAGGATTCGTCGGACACGCCGGCCAGGATGAAGTTGAAGACGGTGTACATGACGCAGGCCAGCACGAAGGTGGCCAGCGCGCGCGCCCACAGCGGGAAGCCCATCGCGAACGAGCGCGCGCCGGCCGCGATGCCCTTCCAGTGGGGCGACAGCTCCCTCTCGAAGTCGCCCTTCATCTGCCGCAGCACGCGGTAGACGCCGTCGCGCAGCTCGGCCAGGGCCGCGGTGCCGCGCTCCATCACGCGGTAGCGGCCTTCGAAGCCCAGCGAGGTGCAGAGGTACATCAGCTCGACGACCGGGGCGTTGTGGCCCATGTCCTCCTGCATCTTGGTCATGATCTCGAAGAAGCGGTCGCCGCCGATCACCTCGCCGTGGAACACGCTGACCAGGCTGTGCTGCACCCAGCTGGATTGCATGCCCCACGGCGTGCTCAGCACCAGGTCGTCGATCGTGGCGCACAGGGCGTAGCGGGCGGCGCGCAGCGTGCGGGTGTCGAGCCCGGTGGCCAGGGCGTCGGTCTCGAAGGTGCGGATGGCCTTGACCATGGCGATTCGCAGCTTCTCGGGGTCCGACGGCTGGCCTCGGTCGTTGGCGATGCGCAGCGCCGCGGCCAGCACGGGTGCGGCGGCGGCGACCAGCGGGCTGTTGCCCACCTTCGGCACGGCGCGGACGCCGACGGGGGTGCTGCGATCGACGGCAGGCGGCGGGGGCGGGCCGCCGGCGCCGGACGGCCGCGGCCGGAAGACGGTGCCCTCGGTGTCGCTCGGTTCGGCGAAGGGATCAGTGGCCATGCGCTACCCCCGGATCGCCCAGCATTCGATTTCGAGCCCCGGGATGTCGCCCGCGATGTGGATCGCGACGCCGCCGGCGCGGGCGAGCGCCGCCCAGTAGGGGCTGCTGCGGTCCAGCTCGAAATACGATGTGCCGGCATAGTATGGCAGCTGGCGCGGCGCGACCGGCAGCGCGCGGATGGCGATGCCGGGCAGGGCCACGTTGATCAGCTCGCGGATCTGCTCCACGGGCCCGATCTTGATCTGGTTCGGCAGGCTGCGGCGCAGCGTCTCGACGGGGATCTGCGCCTTGACGGCCAGCACCCAGGTCGCGTCGGTGACCAGGCTGCGGTCCACGATCGGGCCGACGCGGATGCCGAACTTGCGCTCCTGCAGCGGGATGGGCACGGCGGTCTGCTCCAGCACGGCCGACAGCGACTGCCGCAGCGCCGCCATGACGGGGCGGAAGGTCGCGTGCAGGTCGTCGTGGCGATAGGGCGGGAACACCGGCGGGCGCTTGCGGCTTTCGGTGAAGGTCGCCAGTTCGCCGGCCAGCGAGATCAGCATGCGGTACAGCGGCTCGGGATGCAGTTGTCCCACGGCGGCGGCCAGATGGGTCATCACCGGCTCGAACCGGTTGCAGACGTGCAGCAGCATGAAGTCGGCGATCTCGGCAGCGCCGCGCGTGGTGGTTTCCGACACGCGGCCGGCCAGCGCCTCGGCGCGCTGGTGCAGCAGGCCCTGCAACTGGTCGACGAAGCCCGCGAGCACGCCCGCGGCGTCGCAGACCAGCACCGGCGGGATGAAGCTGTCGTCGAGCACGACGGAGCGGTCCGCCCGCACCTCGATCACGCGGACCATGCCCAGCGCCACCTGGCCGGCCCGGGCGTCGTTCTCCAGCGCGAATCGCAGCCGCAGGCGGCCGATGGGGACTGTGGCGGTGGATTGGTAGCCGGCGTTGGTGTCGATCGCCTCGTGCTCGCCGGTGATGTAGCGGGCGGCGCTTTCGGTGCGGTCGGGCGGGGCCGTCTCGATGGCGCCGGGCTGCCGGGTGGGCAGCACGAGGTGCAGCGTCGCGTTGCGCAGCGTTTCCGGCAGGTCGATCGTGGCGGGCTGATCGACGTCGCCGGGGATGCTGAACGGCGTGCCGTCCGGCATCAGCCCGGCCGCCGAGCGCAGCGAGAACTTGCCCAGCGTCAGCAGGTCGTTGTCCACCTCGAGCCGGGTGAAGCCGTAGCTGAAGGGCGTCAGCGCCGCGGTGCTGCTGCGGATCAGCCACTCCAGGTACCGTTCCTGCTGCTGCAGGTGCTGCGGCTGGAGAAAGAGGCCTTCGCCCCAGACGACCTTGTTGTCCCATCCCATGGATCAGGGCGCCGGCGCGGCACTGAGACCGGAGGCGTTGACGGTCACGGCCACGGCGGTGGTCTTGTGCGCCTCGGGCGCCACGGCCGCGCGCCAGGTGGCCTTCTGGAACTCCCGATAGGCAGCGAAGAAGCCGACGGCCTTGACGTTGTCGGGCAGCGTCAGCGTCTCTTCTTTCGTGGCGCCGGGGACGATGAGGTATTCGTCTTTCTTGACGATGTCCGCGCCCAGCGTGGCGGCGTCGGCGCTGTTCAGCCGGAAGAACTCCGCCTTCTCGAAGGCTGCGGCCGAGCCGAGCTGGTAGATGCGCAGCAGCACCGGCGCGCCCTGGCCGGCCTGGGTGGCGTTGACGTCGGCGCTGGCGACGATCTTCAGCTTCAGCACCGTGGGCGGGATGGGCGGGGGCGGGGCGGCGCAGGCCGACAGGGCGGCCATGGCCAGCAGCGCTGGCAGGCACGGAAGGTTGGGCGGCAAGGCGGGCCGTAGCCGCCGCTGCAGCCAGGACGCGACGACGGAGATCCCAGTACCGGGTGGCCAGGCCACGAGCATGCTTCCTGCCCCCCTTGTTGAACTGGTGCAACAATGCACCGCATCGGCAACAAATGCAAAGACCCGCGCGACCTGTCCCGCGGGCTACTCCTTGCGCGCCTGGGCCGTGTAGGCCTTGGCGAATTCCCGGCCGAAGACGGCCTGGAAGTCGTCCTCGGCTTCCGACGCGATCGACTTGTAGGTGTCGCGGAAGCTGTCCCACAGCCGCGCCTTGCGCGCCGCCGGCAGCACGCTGGACAGCATGCCCTGGGCCAGCCGCGATTCCAGCGCGTCGGGGTTGAAGCGGCGCAGCAGCCCCTCCAGCGCGGAGCGGACGCCGACCATGACCGCAAGCTCGTGCGTCTTGATGTCGTCGACGGCCTCTTTCGTGGCCGTCAGGGCGGGCATGTAGCCCGGGCGCCCGGCGCTGAGCATCGCCAGCACCGCGTCATCGGGCGTCATGGAGAACTTCAGCGGGTTGTTGTTGGTCGAGCGGATCATGGTCTGCTCGATCCGCATCTCGCCCTTGATGGCGGTGCGGGCCATCACGACCTCCCG
>JAYUCA010000228.1:0-6330 GCA_043740535.1 Rhodospirillales bacterium
AAGGGGGCCTGGAGGCAGAAGAAGTAGTTCATCTGCGCCAGCGCCAGCGTGATCATCGCGAAGTAGATGCCCTGCCGGCGGATTGCCAGCGAGCCGAACGCCAGGCCCAGGACGGCGCCCATCACGCCGCCCAGCAGGATGGCGATCTCGGGCGTCAGCCCCCAGGTCTTGGCCGTCCAGGCGGTGACGTAGCCGCCCATGCCGAAATAGGCGGCGTGGCCGAAGCTGAGCAGGCCGACGTAGCCGATCAGCAGGTTGAAGGCGCAGGCGAACAGCGCGAAGCATAGGATCTTCATCAGGAAGACCGGGTACAGCACGAAGGGGCTGATGATGATCGCGGCGACCAGCAGCAGGAAGGTGATGCCCTGGGCGCTGGTGAAGCCCATGAAGCGGAACGGCTTGGCGGCGCCTGGCGCCGGCTGCGTGATGGAGACGCCCACGGTCATGCCGCCTTTCCGAACAGCCCGGCAGGCCGGGTCAGCAGCACGATGACCATGACGACGAAGATCACGGTGGCGGAGGCCTGGGGGTAGAACACCTTGGTCAGCCCCTCCACGATGCCCAGGCCGAAGCCGGTCACGATGCTGCCCAATATGCTGCCCATGCCGCCGATGACGACGACGGCGAACACGGTGATGATGAAGTTGGCGCCCATGTTGGGGTTCACCGAGTAGATCGGCGCCGCCAGCACGCCCGCGAAGGCCGCCAGCGCGATGCCGCCGGCGTAGGTGAGGCTGATCATGCGCGGCACGTTGACCCCGAAGGCCTGCACCAGGCCCGGGTTCTCGGTGGCCGCGCGCAGCCGTGCGCCGAGCGAGGTCTTCTCGATGATCAGCCAGGTCGCCAGGCAGACGATGGCGGCCGCCAGCACGACCCAGCCGCGGTAGTTCGGCATGAACATGAAGCCGAGGTCCGTGGCGCCCGAGAGCTGCGACGGGATGCGGTACGGCATGCCGGAGCTGCCGAAGGCGTTGCGGGCCAGGCCCTCGAAGATCAGCGCGAGGCCGAAGGTCAGCAGCAGGCCATACAGGTGATCGAGCTTGTACAGGCGGCTGATGACGGTCTTTTCCAGCAGCAGGCCGAATGCGCCCACGATCAGGGGCGCCACGATCAGCGCGGGCCAGTAGCCGAGCGACAGCCAGTCCGGCACGCTCAACGACGGCGAGAGCATGCCGAGCCACAGGTTGGGGGCCATCAGCATCCAGGCGACGAAGGCGCCCAGCATGAAGAATGCGCCGTGGGCAAAGTTGATGATGTTCAGCATGCCGAAGATGACGGCCAGGCCGAGCGACAGCAGCGCATAGAACGCCCCGTTGATCAGCCCGAGCAGCAACTGTCCGAACAGCAGCGGGGCCGGCACGCCGAACACCATGAACATTTCGGTTCTACGCCTTCACCAGCGCGCAGCCGCCCTGGGCCAAGGGCTTGAAGGCCTTGTCCGCGGGCGTCTCCACGATTTTCTTGTAGTAGTCCCAGGGGTATTTGCTCTCGGACGGCTTCTTGACCTCGAACAGGTAGGACGGCACCAGCGCCATGCCGTCCTCGCGGATGGTCGTCGTGCCGAAGGCGTCGTCCTCGGCGGGCATCGACTTCATCTTGGCCACGACCGCGGCGCCGTCGCCGGCGTTGGCGAAGCCGATCGACTTGACGGCCTTCAGGAAGTGCAGCGCGCCGGCATAGTTGGCGGCGTTGGTCATGTTGGGCTGCACGCCCGGCATGAAGGCCTGGAAGCGCTTGGCGAAGGCGCGGCTGCGGTCCGTCATGTCCCAGTAGAAGCTTTCGGTCAGGAACAGGCCCTGCGCGGCCTCGAGCCCCAGGCCGTGCACGTCGTTGATGAACATCAGCAGGGCGGCGACCTTCATCTTCTTCGTCAGGCCGAACTCGGCCGCCTGCTTGATGCTGTTCACCGTGTCGGCGCCGGCGTTGGCCAGGCCGAGCACGTTGGCGCCGCTGGCCTGGGCGGAGATCAGGAACGATGAGAAGTCGGTCGTGCCGGGAAACGGGTAGGGCGACGCGCCCACGACCTTGCCGCCGGCCCCGGTCACGAAGCCGGTCGTGTCGCGCTGGAGCTGCTGGCCGAACACGTAGTCGGCGGTGACGAAGTACCACTTGTCGCCGCCGGCCTGCACCATGGCGCCGCCGGTGCTTTTTGCCAGCATGTAGGTGTCGTACGACCAGTGGATCGTGCTGGGGGCGCACTGCACGCCGGTCAGATCGGCGGTTGCGGCCCCGGTGTTGATGTAGACCTTGTTCTTCTCCTTGCAGACGCTGTTGACCGCGAGGGCCACGGAGCTGGTCGGCACATCGAGGATGATGTCCACGCCGTCACGGTCGAACCACTGGCGGGCGATGCCGATGCCGATATCGGGCTTGTTCTGGTGGTCGGCGGCGACGATCTCCACCTTGAAGTCCGGTGCGAACTCGGCCACCGCCTGCTTCACGGCAGCGACGCCGTTGAGGCCGCCGATGTCGCGGTAGGGGCCGGACTGGTCGTTCAGCACGCCCAGCTTCACCACCTTGGCCTGTGCCCGGCTGCGGCGCGAGAAGCCGGCGGCGCCGGCCGCGGCCACGGTGCTGCCGAGCAGCATCCGGCGGTCGATCGTCGTGGTTGTCATCATGATCGCGTCCTTCTTGTCGTATCGTTCAGGCCTTAACGAAGCTGCAGCCGCCCTTCCTTGTGACGGCGCCGGTCAGACGCCGAGGTAGTCGTGCAGCTTGTCCATGTTCGCCGACAACTCGGCGTTGGGGATCATGTCGATCACGCGGCCATGCTCCATCACGTAGTGGCGGTCGGCGACGGTGGCGGCGAAGCGGAAGTTCTGTTCGACCAGCAGCACGGTGAAGCCGCGCGCCTTGATCTCGCGGATCGTGTGGCCGATCTGCTGGATGATCACCGGCGCCAGGCCCTCGGTGGGTTCGTCGAGCAGCAGCAGGCGGGATCCGGTGCGCAGGATGCGTCCGATCGCCAGCATCTGCTGCTCGCCGCCCGACAGCTTGGTGCCCTGGCTGTTCGCCCGCTCCTTCAGGTTGGGGAACAGGGTGTGGATCTCGGCCACGGTCATGCCGCCCGGGGCGATCTGGGGCGGCAGCATCAGGTTCTCGGTGACGTTCAGGCTGGCGAAGATGCCGCGTTCCTCGGGGCAGAAGGCGATGCCGGCGCGGGCGACGGTGTCGGGCGCCATCTGGATGGTCTCGGCGCCCTTGAAGCGGATGCTGCCGGCGCGGCGCGGCACCAGGCCCATGATGCTTTTCATGGTGGTGGTCTTGCCGGCGCCGTTGCGGCCCAGCAGGGTGACGACCTCGCCTTCCCGCACGTTGAAATCGACGCCGTGCAGCACGTGGCTTTCGCCATACCAGGCGTTCAGGCCGCTGATTTCGAGCATGGGGGCGTCAGGCATCGGGCGATCCCAGGTAGGCGGCCACGACATCGGGGTTCTTGCTGACGCTGGCGTAGTCGCCCTCGGCCAGGATCTGCCCGCGGGCCAGCACGGTGATGCGGTCGCAAAGGCCCTCCACGACGCTCAGGTTGTGCTCCACCATCAGGATGGTGCGGCCGGTGCGGATGCGGCGGATCAACTGCACGACGCGGTCGACGTCCTCGTGCGCCATGCCTGCGGTGGGCTCGTCCAGCAGCAGCATCTCCGGTTCGAGCGCCAGGGTCGTCGCGATCTCCAGCGCGCGCTTGCGGCCGTAGGACATCAGGGACGCCATGGTGTCAACATACTCGTCGAGGCCCACGTCGTGCAGCAGCGCGCGGGCCTGGTCGTCATATTCGTGCAGCACGGTGTCGGAGCGCCAGAAGTCGAACGAGGCGCCGCGCTGCCGCTGCAGCGCCAGGCGGACGTTCTCCAGCGCCGTCAGATGCGGGAACACGGCCGATATCTGGAAGCTGCGGACGAGGCCGAGGCGCGCGACGGCGGCCGGCTTCAGCCCGGTGATGTCCTGGCTTTTGAAGCGGATCTGGCCGCGGGTTGGTGCGAGGAACTTGGTCAGGAGGTTGAAGCAGGTCGTCTTGCCGGCGCCGTTGGGGCCGATCAGGGCATGGATCGTGCCCGCCTGAACCCGCAGGTTGACGTCCTTGACCGCGACGAAACCGCGGAATTCCCGCGTCAGTCCGGACGTTTCCAGTATGGTGTCAGGCACCCGGGCCGCTCCCTCGTCATTATGCAGTTCTTAGTGTCGTGATTTGCATATCGGCTCGGTGCGCGCAAGATTGTTCCAAGGTTTTGGACATCAATCCGAGGAAGATAACGCTCCGCCGCGTCGTTTCATGAGAGGCGCGACGCGATCCCCGGGGCGTGCAGGCCCGGGGATGGCTGGCGGGGATGGTTTCAGGCGGGGGTGGTTAGGCGCGGGTGGGCTTGCCGCCGGAGCGCCGGGCTTTGGGCGTCAGCACGGGGGCGGCCTTCGACGTTGCGGCTTTCGGCGGGACCACGATGGGCGGTGCGGCCTTGGTGATCGCCGGTTTGGGCGATGCGGCTTGCCGGGCCGCCTTTGCGGGCGGTTTCGAGGCCTTGACTGCAGCCGGCGCGGCGGCGGCTGGGATCGACGGCCTGGCGGTGGGGGCCTTTGCCGTTCGGGCCTTGGCCACGGGAGACGCCGGGGCATGCACCTTCGGCAGCGGTGCAGGTTTTTCCGGAGGCGGGGTGACCGAAGGCGGGGTTACCGAAGGCGGGGTCGCTCGGATGGGGGCGGCGGCGATCTTCGGCGCCGGCAGTTGCGCGGGCACGGGCATCGGCGCGCTGGCCGGCTTGGCTGCGGTCTTCAGCGCGGGCGCGGCAGGCTGCGGCGGCACGACCGGGGCCGGCTTCATGCCGCCCAGCGCCGTCCAGGTCGACAGGCTGCGGCCGAACTGCGCCTGCGCCGTTTCGGTCATGGCGCGGGAGATGGTCTGAAATCCGGTTGCCCAGAACTGCCCCAGTTTCAGCATCGCATCGCCCATGCCGGCGCCGACCGAAGGGAGGTTCGTTGTCGTCTTCGCCGGTTTATCCACCATGAATGCAAGCTCCTGATCAGCGGAAGCATTGCTCACAGGTTGAGTAGGGATACAACCCGCCCGCCGGGCAGCATGGCGCGGCCGGCGACGGATGACGTGCTGCAGCCCTTGCAGACGTCAGACGAATATGATGGCCCGTCCGTTATCGCCGAGGCATCAGCGCGATCGGGGCGTCGGGGGCCATGAACATCAGGCTTTCGTCCAGCCGGTCGTAGAAATCGAGCATGTCCGGCAGCGTGCCCTCGGGATAACCGATCAGATACCCCTGCACCTCGTCGCAGCCGTAGGCCTGCAGGATCGCGAGCTGCTCCGGGCGTTCCACCCCTTCGGCGCAGACCGTCATGCCGAGCCCGGCGCCCAGTTGCAGCACGGCGCGCACGATCGCTTCCGTGCGGCGGTCCTGGCCGAGGCGGCGCACGAAGGACTGATCCAGCTTGAGCTTGTCGAACGGCATTTCCTGCAAGTAGCCCAGCGAGGCGTAGCCGGTGCCGAAGTCATCGAGCGACAGCCGCACGCCGAGGGTCTTGATGCGGGCAAGCTCGGTCGCGGCCTGGCTTTTGCTGGCGATCACGACGGCTTCCGACACCTCCAGCTCCAGCCGGCCCGGGTCGATCTCGCTTTCTTCCAATGCTGCGGCGACCGTGGCGGTCAGCCCGGAACCGTCGAACCAGCAGGCCGACACGTTGATGCCGGCGCGCAAGTGCGAGGGCCAGCGCGCCGCTGCGGCGCAGGCGCGGTGCAGCACCCATGTGTCGAGCTTGCGGAACAAACCCATCCGCTCGATGATCGGCACGAAGATGCCGGGCGGGACGGGGCCGAAGCCGGGACGGTCCCAGCGGATCAGCGCCTCGAACCCGAGCAATTCGCCGGAGGCGCAGGTGACGATCGGTTGCCAGTGGATGCGGAACATGCCGGCGTCCAGCGCCATGCGCACGTCACGCTCCAACGCGGGCTCGACCTCATCGCACCCGTCGATCTCAGCCGCCTTCGTCACCAGGAACATCCACTCTCATTGCTGAACGGCTGACTGCACACTCACGACGTACCGGTCATACCACCTTGGCATAGCTGGCAATCGGTAAAAATCTATCAAAGATTGGTTCACGGGCCGGTATGGCGATTTCGCGGCCGGAGTTCCGCCACGGAGCGGGCAGTGCGGCGGCATGAATGTCACGTTAGCGTGACAGCACTTGCGAAATCGGCTGTATTCCAGGTTGGATTGGCGACACCGGCCGATACCGCCGGCCTGCGGAACGAATGCGGCTTTCCGTGCGACGACAGGCAGGATAGGGTCTGTTTGTTCCCAGGAGATTAAGCCCATGAAATGGGTTGTG
>JAYUCA010000229.1:0-1616 GCA_043740535.1 Rhodospirillales bacterium
AGCAGCGACGCCCAGCCGCCGTTGATGGCGGTCGATGCCGCCGTCAGGCTCAGCGCGAGCCACGGAGCGTCCAGCGTCACCGGATGCTGCCAGGTCACCCAGGCGTGCTGCAGGATCGACAGCGCCGCGACGATGATCAGCCCGCCCTCGATGACGGCGGAGAAGAACTCCGCCTTCGCATGCCCGTACGGATGGTTCGCATCCGCCGGCCTGGCGGCGAAGCGCAGCGCCCCGAACGCGATCAGGCTGGCGACGACGTTCACCACGCTTTCCAGCGCGTCCGAATACAGCGCCGAACTGCCGGTCAGCCACCACGCAGCCGCCTTCATCGCCAGCACGACGACGCCGACGCCGATGGTCCCCACCGCGATCCACTGCACCCGGTCCAAAACACCCCTTTCCCCACCCCATCATAGGGCGGAAGAGCGAAGCGTCATCCGCCCCGTGACGCACGGACCCAGCCGAAGCGGCGGATGACGCTGCGCTCTTCCGCCCTACCCGGGCCCAGCGGGTGTAGCGCCCAAGCCTTAAACCGAGAAGTACTTCGCCTTCGGGTTCAACACCACGATGGCGCTCGTCGACTGCTCCGGGTGCAACTGCCACTCGTCCGAAAGGCTCACCCCGATCCGCTCCGCGTCCAGCAGCCGCAGCAGCGGGGCCTGGTCCTCGAGCTTCGGGCACGCCGGATACCCGAACGAATAGCGGCTGCCGCGATAGCTTTGCGCCAGCATCTTCTCCATCTCCCGGTCATCCTCGCCGGCGAAGCCCATCTCGGCGCGGATGCGCTTGTGCGTGTATTCCGCCATCGCCTCGGCGATCTCGACCGACAGGCCGTGCAGATACAGGTAATCCTGGTAGCGGTTGTCCTCGAACCACACCCGCGCCGTGTCGCTGGCCTTCTGGCCCACGGTCACCACCTGCAGGCCGATCACGTCCCGTTCCGCATCGTCGATGTCGCGGAAGAAGTCGGCGATGCACTCGCCGTCCTCTTTCGGTTGGCGGGGCAGGTTGAACCGGCACAGCTCCGTCGTGCCGTCCTGCTCGAACACGATCAGGTCGTTGCCTTGCCCGGCCGCCTTCCAATAGCCGTAGATCGCCTGCGGCTTCAGGATGTCCTCCGCCTCGGCGATCCCCAGCATCCGCTTCATGATCGGCCGCAGCTCCTGCTTCGCCCAGCCCAGGAAGTCCTCCAGCGTCTTGCCCTGCTTGCGGAAGCCCCACTGGAATTGATACAGGCTCCGTTCGTTCAGGAACGGCACCACCGCCTTCGTCGGCGCCTCGATCACCCGCGGGCCCCAGAACGGCGGCGCGCTGACCGGCACGTCCGCCGTCAGCCGCCGGCGCCGCGCCTGCACGGCCGCCACATCCACCGGCCCGAAGGCCCGCACGTCCGCCTTCCCAAGCGTCCGGCTGGTGTTGCGCGACTTGCCGCGCCGCTTCGCCTGCGTCGCCGCCAGGTAGTCGTCGAACCCGTTGCCGGTCACCTTGTCCATCAGGTGCAGCCCGTCGAACGCATCCCGCGCATAGGCCACGCGCCCGCTCGCATAGGCCTGCACGCAATCGTCCTCGACGTAGTTCCGCGTCAGCGCCGCCCCGCCCAGCATCACCGGGATATC
>JAYUCA010000230.1:0-1862 GCA_043740535.1 Rhodospirillales bacterium
TAGGGTCCAGCATGTTCAGGAAGCGAATCGACATCCAGATTCTAGCCGCATCTGCCGCGCCGCGTTAAGTCCGACAGGCTGCTAGAGCATGATCGCTTCAGGTAGAGGGGCGGCCTTGCCCGGTCCTGTCGATGGCCGATCCACGGCAGTAAGACGGAGCCTGCTCTCAACCATGATCCGAAAGACAGGACCACGCGCCTTGATGCCGAGCATGTGACCATTCGCCGGCCGAGATTTTTGCGGATACGCCTTTGGTCTGCGAGCGCATCGGCACGGACGACGTGGTCGTTGTCCGCATCGGTCAGGCGCACCGCCAGGCCGCCAGCGCGATCGGCCTTGCCGGAAACCGGCTTGAACTTCACTGTGGCCCTGACGTCCCGTGCGGACCTGCCTGCTGGACTTCTCCTGGCGCCCCGTCAGGCGCGTTCGTGCACCCGGCCGCTGCGGCACGACGGCAGTTGGCCTCGGCAGCACGCTCGCCATACAATCACGGCCCCCACCGCAAGGAGCCAGCAGTGTCCCCGGAGTTCGCCAGCCTGGCTGTCACCGCCGCCGTGTTCAGCGGCGCGCTGGTTGGACTGTATCTGCACCGCATGCTGCCGCAGACTCACCTGACGCGCGAGACCCAAGACGTGGTCCGGCTCGGTACCGGCATGTTATCCGTGCTGTCCTCCCTGGTGCTGGCGATGCTTATCTCGACTGCCAAAACGACCTACGACACCACCGACAAAGACCTGCGCAGCTTCTCGGCCGAGCTGATCCTGCTCGACGAGACGCTACGCGACTACGGCGATGCCGCCTCTGGGCCACGCGACCTGCTGCGCCAGTATACGCAGCGCGTGATTGCCGACACCTGGCCCAGCGACAACCGTGACGCGGTGGTGGACAACCGGGCCACCGGCCAGGTTTTGGAGCGGGTGCGCGAGGTCATCCGGGCGCTGAAACCGGTCGATGACGGGCAGCGCTGGCTCCAGGACCAGGCGCTGCAGACCCATGTCACGCTGCTGAGGCAGCGCTGGCAGTTCATCCAGAGCGAGGCTCACAGCGTCAGGCCGGTGGTGCTCGCGATCCTCGTGTCCTGGATTGCGTTTATTTTTGCGAGCTTCGGGTTGAACGCTCCGCAGAATGGCACCGTGGTCGCCGCGTTCCTGGTGTGCTCGCTGGCAATCGGCGGTTCGGTGTTCCTGGTGTTGGCGATGGATAACCCGCTCAATGGCGCGATGCGCGTTCCAAGCGGGCCGATGCTTCGCGCCCTTTCGCATATGGCGCCGTAACCGGCCTCAAGATGCCTTCAACGACCGGGTGGGGATCGGGGTTACCGGCCCGCGTTGCCGCCCGATCTATCGCGCGGTCGCGCTGCGGCTGGTCGCGTGTCCGGGCACCCGCATGCATGACTGTATTGCAGCTTTTTTCAGGAACGCGGTGGTCGGCTCGCGCGTCCCCACCAGCGCCAAATCTGCTCAAATATATTTATCGCCGTTCTCACCGGCCGCGCGACGATGTCGATGTGATCGGTGCCCCGCGTCTGATACGCGAGCATGACTCCACGCCAGTCCTCACCAAAGGGTTCGCATGACGCGCCGATCCGGATCACGTCGAGCGCATATCCCTGTCCAATCACCCATTGTAGCAATTCCTCGCCGGTGATCCCCGAGATGCCCGGCAACTGCCCCGGTCCGAACTCGAACACGATCACTGGCCGGTCACGCCGGATCAGCGTCTCGCAGCCAAGCAGTGCATTATACTCGGCGCCCTCGACATCCAGCTTGATCAGGTCGATCCGGCGGTCCGGCGGCGCCACCTGGCCTACGGCGACGCACCCCACCGTATCCGCCCCCAGCACGAACCCGTCGTCGATCGCC
>JAYUCA010000231.1:0-7369 GCA_043740535.1 Rhodospirillales bacterium
GCTGAAAGGCGCCGGCCGCTACACCGACGACATCGTGCTGCCCGGCATGTTGTTCGGCATCGTGCTGCGCAGCCCGCACGCGGCGGCGGCCATCACCCGGTTGGACACCAAAGCCGCGGCGAAACTGCCTGGGATCGAGGGCATCTATATCGCGGCGGACCTCGCGGCCGACGGCGTGGGCCCGCTGCCCTGCGCGGCGCTGGTCGAAAACCGCGACGGCTCCCCCCAGGCCGCGCCGCCGCATCCGGTGCTGGCCGACGGCACGGTTCGGCACGTCGGCGATCCGGTCGCCTTCATCGTTGCGCACTCGATGAAGCAGGCGCACGATGCGGCTGAGGCGATCGAGGTCGATTACGACATCCTGCCCTCCGTCACGGACCTTCCGACAGCGATGGACAAAGGTAAAACGCTGGTCTGGCCGAACGTGCCGCACAACCTGGCATTCGACTGGGAAATCGGCGACAAGGCCGCCACCGAGGCTGAATTCGCCAAAGCCGCGCACGTCACCAGGCTGACGATCGTCAACAACCGCATCGTGGTGAACTCGATCGAGGCGCGCGCCGCGCTGGCGGATTTCGACCCCGCGACCGGCCGGTGGACGCTTTACGCCAACACCCAGGGCGGCTGGCTGATCAAGAACCTGATCGGCCCGCTGTTCGGCACCGATCCCGAAAAATTCCGCATCGTCACCCCCGACGTCGGCGGCGGCTTCGGCATGAAGCTGTTCCTGTATGCCGAGCACGCGCTGGTCTGCTACGCGGCGCGCAAGCTGGGCCGGCCGGTCAAGTGGACCAGCGACCGCAGCGAGGCGTTTCTGTCCGATACGCATGGCCGCGACAACATCACGCTGGGGGAGATGGCGCTCGACAAGGACCATAGGTTCCTGGCGCTGCGGACCCGCAACGTGGCGAACATGGGGGCCTACCTCAGCAACTACGCCCCCTTCATCCCGACCGGCGCGGGCACCAAGGTGCTGGCCAGCGTCTACGGGTTCCAGGCCATCCACGCCCACGTGCTGGGCGTGTTCACCAACACGGTGCCGGTCGATGCCTATCGCGGCGCCGGGCGGCCGGAGAGCAACTATCTGGTCGAGCGGCTGATCGACTCGGCGGCGCACGAGATCGGCGTCGACAGGATCGCGCTGCGGCGGCAGAACATGGTGTTGCCGGCAGCGATGCCGTACCGCAGCGCGATGAACCAGACCTATGACAGCGGCGATTTCCAGCGCGTGATGGACGCGGCGCTGACGAAGATCGACTGGGCCGGGTTCGAAGGCCGCCGCGCCGCCAGCGAGCGGCGGGGCCGCAAGCGCGGCATCGGCATGGCCTATTACCTGGAGGCGACGGGCGGCGCGGACAGCGAGCGCGCCGAGATACGCTTCGCCGATGACGGCTTCGTCGACGTCTATGTTGGCACCCAGAGCACGGGGCAGGGGCATGAGACCGCCTATGTCCAGCTTACCGTCGATCAGCTCGGCATCGATGGCGACAAGATCCGCATCCGCCAGGGCGACACCGACGCCATCCCCACCGGCGGCGGCACGGGCGGCGCGCGCAGCCTGTATTCCGAGGGCCAGGCCATCCTCGTCACCGCGGCCAGCGTGATCGAGAAGGGCAAGCAGGCGGCCGGCGAGGCGCTGGAGGCCGCGGCCGCCGACATCGCGTTCGAGAACGGCCGGTTCAGCATCGCCGGCACCGACCGCGGGATGGACATCCTGCAGCTTGCAGCGCACCAGCGGGCCAAGGGCAAGGACGCCACCCAGCTCGACGCCGCCGAGGTCGCCAGCATCGGCGTGCACACCTTCCCCAACGGCTGCCACATGGCGGAGGTGGAGGTGGACACCGAGACGGGTTCGTTGACCGTGCTGCGCTACATCGTCTGCGACGACGTGGGCAAGGCGGTCAACCCGATGATCGTGCGCGGCCAGGTGCATGGCGGCGTCGCGCAGGGCTTCGGCCAGGCGATCATGGAGCGCACGGCCTATGACAAGTCGTCCGGCCAGCTGCTGTCCGGCAGCCTGATGGACTACGCGCTGCCACGCGCGTCGGACCTGCCGGACATCGAGGTGGACCTGATCGAGGTGCCCTGCGTCAGCAACCCGCTGGGGGTGAAGGGCGCCGGCGAGGCGGGCGCCGTCGGCAGCCCGCCGGCGGTGATCAACGCGCTGGTGGACGCGCTGAACGGCCGCAGCATCGACATGCCGGCGACGCCGGAGCGGATCTGGCAGACGCTGCAGGCCGCCTGATGCCGGACCATGCGCTGACCGGGGGCCCCGAGGCCAGGTTGGCCGAACGCTACCGGGACGCGGCGCCGGCCACCGCCGTGTGGAACCCGGTGATCGATCTGCTGGTGCAGCACCGCTCGGTCCGGTCCTACACGTCCGATCCGCTGCCGCCGGGCACGCTGGCGACGCTGGTGGCGGCGGCGCAGTCGGCGGCGACGTCCAGCAACCTGCAGACATGGAGCGTGTTGGCGGTCGAGGACGCGGACCGCCGGGCGCGGCTGTCGGCGCTGGCGAACAACCAGCGGCACATCCGCGAGGCGCCGCTGTTCCTGGTGTGGCTGGCGGACCTGTCGCGGGCGGCCCGGCTCGGCCAGGCGGCGGGGCGGGAGCTGGACGTGCTGCCGTTCCTGGAGACGTTCCTGGTCGCCGTCATCGACGCGGCGCTGGCGGCGCAGAACGCTGTGACGGCCGCGGAGTCGTTGGGCCTCGGCACCGTCTATATCGGCGCCATGCGGAACCATCCGGAGGCGGTGGCGGCGGAACTGGCGCTGCCACCGGGCGTGATGGCGGTGTTCGGCCTGTGCGTCGGGCACGCGAACCCCGATGCGCCAGCGAGCGTGAAACCGCGGCTGCCCCAGCCCGTGGTGCTGTACCGGGAGCAGTACGGCGCGGTCGCCGAGGCCGACGGCATCGCGGCCTATGACGCGACGCTGCGTGAATTCCAGGCTGAGCAGAACATGGCCCAGCAGGGCTGGTCCGAGCTGATCCTGAACCGGCTGGGCCCCGTCAGCGCGATGAGCGGGCGGGACACGTTGCGCGCTGCGATCGAGCGGCTGGGGTTCGGTCTGCGTTAGTGCGGCATCGTTTCAGGCTGCTTGGACCTGAAACGAGGTTCCGCGTTCTTCATCAACAAGCTAGCTTGATCGCTTCGTCTACCTGAAGCGATCATGTTCTAATTCACGGCGGCAGAATCACGCACCGTTAACCATTCCGATCATAAGCTGACACCCTGGTTCAGGCGTCTCGTGATTGTATTGGCGCACGCCGTAGTGGCCGCAGGCATCCCGCTTCGCGGACGACCGGCGAGGACGCGCGATGTCGTTGCAAAACGTCTTGACCCAGATCGGCCGCTCCGTGGAGGCAGTCCCTGAATCCACGCTGGAGCGTGACGTGCGGGCAGCCCTGGACGCCGGGCTGTTCCGGGTTCACTGGCAGCCGATCGTCACCTGCGCGTCGGGCGAGCTGCTGGGGTTCGAGGCGCTGATCCGGTGGGACCGCGCTGGCTTCGGCCCGGTTTCGCCCGCCATCTTCGTGCCGGTCATCGAGCGGCTGGGCCTGTTCCGCAAGCTCGACACCTGGGTGCTGCGCCAGGCCTGCGCCGCGGCGGCGCGCTGGCCGACCCATCTGCGCGCCGGGATCAACGTGTCGGCCTGCTGGTTCGACGGATCGGGGCTGACGGCCGCCGTCGCGGCTGCGCTCGAGGAAAGCGAGATCGACCCGGCCCGGTTGGAGCTGGAGGTGTCCGAGGCGATGGTGATCGCCAGCAAAAGCCAGGCCGCGAATGAGCTTGCGCGCATCAAGACGCTGGGCGTCCGGCTGTCATTGGACGATTTCGGCACCGGCTACGCCTCGTTGGGCTATTTGCAGGAAATGCCGTTCGACAAGCTGAAGCTGGACCAGTCCTTCGTGCGGCGGCTGGGCCACTGCCGCCGCACGGAGGCCATCGTGCGCGCGGTGCTGCAGCTTGGCGCCGGCCTGGGCATGACGGTGTGCGCCGAAGGCGTGGAGCGCGCCGACCAGCTTGCGATCCTGCAGGCCTATGGCTGCGACGAGGTGCAGGGCTTCCTGATCGGCTACCCGGAGCACGCGCTGCCGGACATGCTGGACTTCTATGACCGGCTGGATGAGAGCATGATGTTCATGGCCCCCGCGACCTGGCAGAGCGCGCTTCATCTGGGAACGGCGTGACAGCCGACGTCACCAGCGCCGCCCCCGCCGGCCTGGACGTGCGCGGGAGAGCCCGGGCGTTTGGGCTGACGGCTGCACGCCAACGCCTGGCACTGCTGTATCTTCTCGCCGCAGGCCCCTTGCTGATGCTGCTGGCGCTCGGCGCGTGGGTCGATCGGAGCGGCGCGCTGCGCACAGCCCGGCACCAGGCGGAGTCGATCGCGCGCACCGGCGCGCAGCAGCTGGACGACATGACGCAGGAGGCGCGGAACCTGCTGACGGTGCTGGCGCTGGTCCCCGAAATCCGCGACCTCGGCCAGGGCTGCCACGCCACGCTGCGCGCCATCGCGGAGCAGCATCCGCGCATCCTGAATGTCAGCGTCTCACGCCCGACCGGTGAGATCGCGTGCAACATCCGCCAGGCCCACCCGACGGCGACGCTGTGGGACCGCGCGTATTTTCAGCGGGCGCTGACGGCCCTGCCGGGGACGGTGGTGCTCAGCGACATCCTGATCAGCCGGGTGACGGCCCGGCCCTCGATGGTGGTCGCCCTGCCGGTGCGCGACCCACGCAGTGGCGAGACGATCGCCGTGCTGGCTGCCGGGCTCGACCTGGACCGGCTGTCGTGGCTTGCCGAGCGCGAGGCCGGCCCGAACAGGATGAGCCTGCAGGCGATCGACATGACGCGCGGCGTGGTGGTGCTGCAATCCGCAGGGGGCGGCGTGCGGGCGATGTCCGACCAGGCCGATCCGGCCGTGCTGGATGCGATCCGCGCAGCACCACGGGGCGGCAGCGTCGCGGCGATGCTGGGCGGCGAGCCCTTTACCGTCGGGTTCGCGCCGGTGCCGGGCACCGGTCTGCGGATGGTCCTGGCGACAGGCCTGCCGCGGATCGATACCCTGGCTGCCAGCAACTACCACCTTACGCTGAACGCGCTGGGGTTCCTGGCGGCAGCGATCGCCGCGGTGCTGCTGGCGTGGCTCGCTGCGGACCACTCGCTGCTGCGGCCTATCCGGCAGCTTTCGGCGGCGGCGGCCTCGCTCGGCGCGGGTGACCTCGCGGCCCGCATCGGCCCGCTGCCCGGCGCGGTCGAGGAGCTGAAAAGCCTGGGGGCCAGCTTCGACGTGATGGCGGCCAGCCTGCGGGCGCGCGACGACCGCATCGCGGCGATGGGCGACAGCATCGCGCAGAGCGAGGAGCACCATCGGCTGCTGGCGAACAACGCGGGGGACATGATCGCCCGCTTCGACCGGGATTTCATCCGCACCTACATCTCTCCGGCATGCCGGGAGGTGCTCGGCTACGAGTGCGAGCAGTTCGTCGGCAGGACGCTCAAATGCGTCATCGTGGAGGAGGACCGCGCGCGGGTGCATGCCGAGCTGATGCGCCCGCTGCTGCTGGGCGCCGACACCGCACGCGCGACCTACCGCGTCACGCGGCATGACGGCCGAGTGGTCTGGATCGAGACGTTCGCACGCCGTCTGCTGGACGGGTCGGGCTTCGTGACCGTCGCCCGCGACGTATCGCTGCAAAAAGAGCTGGAGGCGCAGCTGGAGGCGGCGAACCAGCAGCTTCGCGTCCAGGTGATGCAGGACCCGCTGACCGGGATCGCCAACCGCCGGCGCTTCGACGAGATGCTGGGCTTCGAATACCAGCGTGCGCAGCGGCTGCATGAGCCGTTGAGCTTGCTGATGGTCGACATCGACCACTTCAAACTGTTCAACGATACGTTCGGCCACCCGGTGGGCGACTACTGCCTGCGCGCCGTGGCCACCGGCCTGGACCAGACGCTGCGCCGCCCCGGGGACCTGGTGGGCCGCTATGGCGGCGAGGAGTTCGCGGTGCTGCTGCCGGGCACGCCGCTGGCCGGCGCGATCATCGTGTCCGAGCGGATCCGGGCCTCCGTCTCACGGATACCCCGGCCGGCGGCCGCCGCGGGCGCCTGCCCGCTGACGGTCAGCATCGGGGGGGCGACGGTGATGCCGCCGAGCGGCGCTGATGGCCCGTCGGCGCTGATCCAGCATGCGGACGTGGCATTGTATCAGGCCAAACGCGACGGGCGGGACTGCGTGAAGGTCGTGACCGTCGCGCAAGACGCGGTGGAACCGGTGCACGCGTCGTAGCGGGACGCCGGCTTTCGGGGCACGCGGCTGACTCTTTCCTTTGGGCCAGGCGGCGCCGGTGATGGATCGCGCAATCGGCGCTTGCGTCTGCACCGGAACGGATGCCAGCCTATGGACAACGGCAACGACACTGAAGCCGGGATCGACAGGGGGCGGCCGTGGGCGTTTTCGTCAAGGCGATTGGCATCATCGTTGCGCTGACCACGACGTCCGTGGCGCAGACCCGGTTTCCGGAACTGCCGCCCGGCCAGATGACCGTCGAGCAGAAGGCGATGTATGACGCGATCATGGCTGGACCGCGGCATTCGATCGAGGGGCCGTTCAATGCCTGGCTGCGAAGCCCGATCCTTGGCGACAGGCTGCAGAAGGTGGGCGAATACCTTCGCTTCAACACCACCATCCCACGCAATCTCAATGAGTTCGCCATCCTGATCACTGCGGTGGAGTGGCATTCCGGCTTCGAGTGGTATGCGCACTACCCCCTGGCGATGACGGCCGGGCTTGCGCCGGACGTGGCGAAGGACCTGCAGGAGGGCCGGCGGCCTGCCCGCATGAGCGACGACGAAGCGTTGACATACGATTTCGCCACGCAGTTGCAGCGTCAGCACCAGGTGAGCGACCGGGTCTATGCGGCGGCCGTCAAACGTTTCGGCGAGCAGGGCGTCATGGACCTTACGGCCCTGCTTGGTTACTACAACCTGGTGTCGATGACGCTGAACATCGCCAATGTGCAGCCGCCCGCCGGGGCGCCCAAGACATTGGAGCCGCCTGCGATGCCGAGTTCCAACTAGCGGTATCGGCAAATAACGGCTGGCGCCGCGGGCCAGTTCGGGCGGTCGCGGCGAGGTTGCAATGCCTGAAATCTGCTAATAATAGTAGAGATATTAAGCATTGACCGGCCCGCCTCGTCACTGCGAGCTCTTGCGAAGCAGTCCAGGGCGGCCAGACCTGATCTATCGGTGCTGGATCGCTTCGCAAGGGTAACTGCTCAACCCGGCGACAGGATGGTTTGTCCGCGCAATGTCGCGTTGATTGCCTGATATGCGTCCATGCCACGCCGCTTTGCGGTGCCGAT